>JAKAWU010000025.1 GCA_021816965.1 Thermoplasmata archaeon
CCCGATTGCATGCAGACAGGGATGTATGCAAGTGGAGCACTGATACCCACAGAGGCGCAACTTTCAGGACTGGGAAGACGCCAAAACTCTGTAATAGGTTCATGCAAAACCGCCCCGACCGTGAGGAGTGAAGGCGAAAACGGAGCAAAAGTGAGAACCCCACATGCTTTAGCTGTGGGAGTATGTCAGACAAGATTCTGTACACTATCCTTTAGATAATTTCATGAGTTAAGAGTGGAATTTAGGTTAACAGATTAATCGTTTTTAGTTTTATAAAATAGCATGGTAATTGTATATTGAGAAAAATAAATTTCATGCCCATGATCCTTTCACCATTCTCGCTCTTAATTCATCTATTACCTGTTCCCTGTTTTCAGTTTCGATTATAATGATCCCATATTTATTGTTGACCAGATGAATTGCAAATGCATTTTCCCTCTTCCTGTATGCAAAGAATCCTTCTCCTTCATTTGTGGTGAACCTCCCAAAATCGTACATATTTTGTGTCACTCTTGTTCCAATGAGTTTGAACCCACCATAAACATCTCCAGCTGTGTCGTCAACCCTGCTTATGCACGAATATGGTATTTTGAGTTTCCTTTTCACTGTCTCTAATATCTCTATTCCTTCCAAATCGATCTCAAATTCATCCACCAGAAATTGAATCTTCACCATATCTGCCCTATAAACTTCATAAGGATAAAAGTTTTGAAAATGTTATTCTGACCTTGAAAATAGATTTTCTATATAGGCAGGATATTTTAATCATCCTGTGATGTGCAAGTCAAGAGGATGAAAGCGAACCTTCTAATAATCCCATTCAATGAATGTTCTGTCCACACCTGAAATGGTAAGGCACTCTCCTGAAGAGTAAGACGGTTAAGTTAGATAGTTCGCAAGAACACATTGGTTACAGCGGCATTTTCTCCATAAGTAGAAGGGATACACGCCTCAAGACCTCTGCTGGAACCAGGCTGTGGAGCAGTGCCCGAAAGGGATAATGAATAGTCTCCTTCCCCTGGCAAGGGAATGTCAATCAGCCAATCGTTGCGGTTCGATGAATCCATGCCCACGGGCATGAGGGAGACCAGCAGCAAGCCCATTCCGTCAGGGAGGGGTAGTAGACCTGGAAATACTTAAGAGATAAAATATATGGTTGAAATGTTCTGAACAATATAATAAAAATTATATCACTTAATTGTATGCATTTCCGTAATGACTCAACTTGAAAATAAAAATTCACAAAGAAAACTAGGTTCATTCAAAGGAAGATCGATGTACCTCAATGCATTGCTTGCGGTAAGTTTTATTTTTCTTCTCATAGGAATTCTGTTTTATGTATCCTGGTCAATCCTTTATGGGACATGGCTGGATCCAGGACTTTATTCGTTTGTAGTTCCCATGATTGTTTTTGGAATCATTGGCATTTTTTATGTATATGTATGGGAAAATCCGTGATATATTACCCTTAATGAATAATATCAGGTTCCACTCTCATATTGTTGCTCTACAAATTCGATAATTCCCAACCTGAAGCGAGGATGCTTACTTTATTCATTCTTCCATTTGTGTAAAGAAACATTTCAGATTCTGGTGAGCTTTTTCCACCTCCAAGAGATTCAAAGTTGCTGTAACCATGTTTTTGTGGTGAGATCCCAAACTCCTTAAGAGAATCCCACATCTTATTTCTGAAAATTGCAACATATGCTGAATTGTTAATGATACTGTTTAAAGGTGGCTGCTTGAAATCCTCCACGTCCTGAGTTATGATCATAATTGAGGCATTATAATGCCTTGATACCCTGTATAGATAAGACATTTTATTTTTGCTCTCCTGATCTCTTATGAATAAGTGTGCTTCATCCACAAGAATCATTTTCCTTTTGAAATTGTCACCAATAATATATTCTTCCATTTGCCTGAGATAATTATCTCCATAGCCTGTTAAAATCTTTATTTCAGGTAAAATATCCATTCCAGCCCCCATCCTGTCTGCGAATGAGATGGATGAGAACTCATCCTGTGGATCAATTATCATGACATTTTCAACCGTTCCAGAAATGATGTGACGCCAAAGCACAAGCCTTGAGAAGAATGTCTTCCCGGAGCCGGTCTCTCCAAGAATGATCATATTGTATGAATCGCCTGAAAATATATCCATATGGACAGGCATTCCTGTCATTGAATTCTTCCCAATTATTATCCCATTTGTTTTCACTTTTGTTCCAAGAAAAGAGATAAGTGAAGCAACATTTCCTGATAGCATTGGGTAATGAAACGAAGAAAAATTCATGGAAAATAATTTCTCTATGGTTTTCCGATCATTCACAATTTGTGTCTCAAGGGAGAAATGCTCGGTCAATGATTTTGTGTGGATTAATTTATCTGTAAGTTCGTAAGGAGCATCTGCCTTTATGATAATAAACATAGACGTGTCAATTATTTCATTTTCATCTGTTTTTTTAAGAATGTTAGCTGATTCCTCCATATTTTTGAATGAATTTTTGAGCGTAACTTTTTTTTCATTTTGAAACTTTGAAGACGCCAATATGCTAGAAATCTGCCTTTTTATTACAAGCCTATTCTGTGAGTCCATCATCCTGAAGTCGTTTACAAAAAGGACATCACCCCTAATTCTTCTTACAATGTCTGATAACTGGAAATATTTTCCACCCTTTATGTTTTTTAATGCAAGCACACAGTAGTGAAATTTTCCAGAGATATATTTTCCATTTAATTTCAGATCCTTTTCCCCGAAAAAGAATCCCATAGAATTCAGTAACGATTTACTGCTCTCTTCCATATTAATTCCGATTCTTGAAACAGATTCCTTTATCTTGCAAATTGAAAGTTCGTCTATATTTTTCAATTTAATAACACTTGAAAAATTATTTCTTTCCGGAAAGGTTGATTCGATGAAATTTATATAATCTGCATGTGCAACAGATATTGGTTTCATGGATGAATTGATATTATCTGGATATGCCAGGACTGTAAAGTTTATACCAATATAACTGCATAAAGATGTTAAATTTGTCAGATTTCTCAATGCCTGCTCCTTGCTGTCTTCCCATGAGAAATCAGAACTGATACGAAAGAAATGTGTTGAATCATTTTCCGTCTTTTTCAGATTCAGCACTCCTGTCCTTGAATGAAAATAAATTAAAGCCAATGCTAATAAAATAACAAGAACTAATGCCTCAAATTCCAGACCTGAATAGAAAATAATGAATATGGCAGATAATGCAAACACAATGATTGCTTTTTTTCTGTCATTGGATCTTGATGTGGGAAAAATATTTTCTAATGGTTTTAACAACTCAGTGATCAAAACTGGATCCCCCATTCATCTCTGTTACCAGTCTCCCCATCTCCCCCTCAGGAAATGTGTTCTTTAACTGCTTCATAGTGTTCTGTAATGGAACCGACAGGGGGCCCGTGTTAAGTGATAGTGCGCTTGACATGTTCTTCCTTTCGAATTCTATTAAAAATGGCAAGGAAGAGAATCTTGTGCCTGCAATTCTATATGATCCATACGAAAGAAATGCAGGAAAAGAGGATATCAGTATTATGATACCCAACTGCTGGAAGAAATCTCCACTAAGGTTGATATAAACATATATCATTATAAGGATTGGTAATGGCAGAAAAGCCGCCTCAAGAAACACTATCCACAATTTGATAAGAATGCCCCTTCCCTTCACATTGAATGATAAGACCGATAGAAGAGGGAGGAAGAGAAACAACATAATAAGAATCCCCTCCCTGAGCATCAGAGACAGCGTTATTCCTATGGCCCCGATTGTGTAGATACTTGAAAAAAATATTTCAGAGTATGCCTGATTTCCTGAAGGGCCCATACTTGAAAGCACATAAACATCGGAAAAATAATAGCTCCAACCAGAAGACATGGATAGAATCCCATCTGATGCGCTGAGAGAAACTATCAACATAAACTTCATTACATAAACGGAAAATGCAAGTAGAAATAACCCAACTGATGCATTTTCCAGAATGTGCTTATTTTCCTTTTCCATTCCCATTAGAATAGCAATGCCAGAATATGCCAGAGAAATTGATATCAACACCGGCACAAGATCAAAAAGATCATTTTCCAGTTTCCTCAAATTCCCGTTAAATAAATGCCAGATCAAATAAGACTGTGGGTTTTTTAATCCCTGATCTATAGCCATGCTCCATAAAAATTGAGAGAGAAAGAGTTCCATGGAAAGTAATGCCTTTCCAAGAGCAGAAATAATATCTGAAGATAGCATCAGTTTCCTGTTATTATGAAATTGAATGCCCCATATATCACTCCAGTTACTGCAAGTATATAGATCGCTGTCCCTATTGCAGCCGATTTCGCCCTGTGGTAAGATGCATATTTTTTGTTTTCATCAGTGCTGAAAAACCCCATTGCTATGGGAATCCATAGAAGTGCTATCAAAACGCTTGAGGCGGAAACTACAATGTATAATCCTCTATCAAGAATACTGTTTGTCTGGCTGTATTGAGTAAAATCTGTTACAGTGGTAAATATTGCTTCTTTTAGCATCATTGCACGGTAAGATAAAGATTTAAAAACGTTTCCCTTGTGTGCCATTATTGTAGTTTATCGTAAATCTTGGCTTCCTCCTTTACTTTGGAAAGAATATCTTTTCTTCTTGCACTCCTACCCTCTGCTTCCTTGAACCTGTTCTTGGAACTTTCATCTTCAAGGAGGAGACCGGGTATCGAGGAGGGTCTTCCATCCTGATCAATTCCAACATAAGTAAGGTAAGCTTTTGTCGCAAATCTGCTTTTGCCCGTATTTGGATCCTGAGATAGAACATCTACTTCAATTTCCATTGTGGTATTGGTAACATAATTTATCCTGGCCTCAAGTTTAACGATGTACCCAATGTGAATTGGGGCTAAGAAGAATATACTGTCAATGCTGCCCGTTACTGTTCTCTGTCTGCAGTGCTTAAAGGCCACTATGGATGCTATATTGTCAATCCATTCCATCAGTCGACCCCCATAAAGTGAATTAAAGACGTTTGTGTCCGGAGGTAAAACAAGTTTTTCTGTCACGGTTTTGCTGTCTTTCCAGCTTTTCATGTTCCTGTTGGATTCCATATTACCTTATGAGATGAAGCAATATAAATTTGAACCGAAGTTATGCATAAAATACTATTATGAAATACCTAACAGTCAGATGAACAGTGAAAATTTTAAGAAAATGGCAGCCCAGAAAGCAGTTGAAAAGCTCCATGGGAAGAAGATTGTTGGAATTGGAACGGGTTCCACTGTAAAATATTTGATCGATGAGATCGGAGCGGACAAAAAACTTTTTCAAGACACTCTTTTCGTTCCTACCTCCAATGATAGTGAGAAAAAATTGATACAGTACGGACTTAAAGTTACGCATGAATTCGCAGGTTTGATTGACATTACAGTAGATGGATGTGATGAGATAGACCCTGAAGGAAGACTCATAAAAGGTGGTGGAGGTGCCCTCACCAGGGAAAAAATGGTTGCATACAACAGTAGAAATGTTGTTATAATTGCAGATTCAACTAAATCAGTGAATAAGTTAGGAAATTTTGGAGTGCCTGTCGAAATACTTCCATTTCTTTGGAAAAATACTGTTGAGAGGCTGAATGAGTTTTACAGGACTGAGATTAATGGGGGCCTTGAAGCAAAGACAGATAATGGCAATCTGGTTGCAATTGTCAGGACAGGGGATATGGACGATCCAGAAAAAGTTTTCAACTTAATAAAAAATGTCCCCGGTGTCGTGGAAGTTGGTATATTTCTTAATTTGACCAATTCCTCGATAATCTGCGGAATGGACGGATGTTCTGTAAAAGATTATCCTCTCAATAAAAGATGAATTTTATTGATTGAATGAAGCTTCCCTTTTTTCCAGAAATGCTCTCACGCCTTCTTTCTGATCCTCTGTTCCGAAGATTCTCCCAAAGTATTCCATCTCCAGATAGAAATTATCATCGTGTTTGGTCCTTATGAGTTCTTTGATATATCCGAGAGCTTCTGCCGGAAGTTTTTCATACTGTTTGGCAACATCCATCCCCCTCTGATAGTAATTTTCCGTTATCTCGTTGAGTATTCCAATCTGTTTTGCAACCTCAGCGCTAAATTTCTTTCCTGTGGTGGCTAGTTCAAAGGCCATTGTCTCCCCTACAAGATGGCGTAACCTCTGTGTGCCGCCAAATCCCGGAAGTATCCCCAGTGTTATTTCTGGAAGTCCCATAATTGTTGATGGATGGGCAATTCTGTAATCACATGCAATTGCGAGTTCCATGCCTCCGCCAAGCGCAAACCCATGAATTGCTGCTATAACCGGCATTTTTCTTTCAGCAATGAAATTCATCACGTCATGACCTCTTCTGGAGAATTCATATGCCTTCTGAGGTTGAAGATCAATAAACCCATTGATGTTTGCGCCTGCACTGAATGCTCTGTTCATTCCAGAAATCAGACCTATCTTACCCTCATCTTTCAGGGTCTCTTCGATTTCCTCCAGAACTTCCACTGTGAGAGGATTCATAAGATTCTTGCAGTTTATCTGAATATCAGCTACCTTTCCAGAATGTTGAACCTTAATATTTTCCATTATTTCACCTGTAAATATAGAATCCTTCTGATGATTTTCTTCCGAGCTTTCCTGCAGTCACCATATTCTTGAGAGTGATTGGTGGCTTGAATCTTGGATCCCCATAATCCCGGTAAAGAACCTCCAGAACATCATAACACACATCAAGCCCTACAAAATCTGCCAGTTCAAGGGGGCCCATGGGATGATTCATTCCTAGCCTGAAAGTTTTATCGATATCAGCAGCTGAAGCAACACCCTGTTCAAATGTCAATATTGCTTCCCTTATGAGAGGCATGAGTATCCTGTTTGAAACGAAACCAGGGAAATCTTTTGAAAAAACTGGATCTTTTCCTATTTCTATCATTACCTTCTCTATTGTTTCCAGGACTCTGCCATCCGTTCTTTCTGATGTTATGATTTCAACTAGTTTCATCACCGGAACAGGATTAAAAAAATGCGTTCCCAGAAATCTCTCCTTGCCATTGACATACTGGGAAAGAGTGTTGATGGAAATGGAAGAAGTGTTTGTGCCGATAATGGCCTGCGGATCGGCATACTTGCTTATTATCTCCAGAGTTTCCTTCTTTATCTCAATCTTCTCAAAAACAGCCTCGATAATGATCTTGCTATTTTTTATGTCCTCAATGCTTGAACTGTATTTTATTCTCCCGATGATTGATTCTATACTATCCTTCAGGAGGCCTTTCCTGTTCAATCTTGAAAGCGATTCCTTTATGTTTGATTCTGCAGACTCCAGCACATTCCTGTTGATGTCTATCAGGATCACATCGTGGCCTGACTGCGCAAATACCTGACCTATACCTCTTCCCATTGTTCCTGCTCCAACTACGCTTACATTCATTCTACCACCTCTAAAGACATACTGTGTCCTCCTCCTCCACCATGGCAGAGCGTAGCTATGCCATTGCTCATTTTTCTTGCTCTCAGTGCGTGAAGAAGTGTGACAACTATCCTTGAACCACTATTACCAAGAGGATGGCCCATTGCGATGGCCCCTCCGTTAACATTAAACCTGTCATTATCGACTCCGAGCATGTCTCTCACAAGAAGTGAGGCAGCTGCAAATGCTTCATTATGCTCGACCAGATCGAATTCCTCAATCTTCATATTCTTTTTATCCAATAGTGCCCTGGTTGAGTGTACAGGAGCCTCTACAAATTCCCTTGGATCCATTGATGCAGATGTAAAACCTGTAATTTTACCAATAGGCCTTAGATTATGTTCTTTAACGGCTTTCTCTGAAGCAAGAACGAGGGCGGATGCACCATCTGATATCTGTGAAGAATTTCCTGCAGTGTGCAATCCATTCTCACCGAAGGATGGTTTAAGTTTTGAAAGAACATCCATGCTTGTTTTCCTTACACCCTCATCAATTTTGAGTTCCGGAAGTTCTATTATCTCGTTTCTGAAGGAACCCTTCTCTGTTGCCTTCAGTGCCCTTTCCTGACTCTGAAATGAAAATTCATCCAGATATTCCCTTTTCATGTTAAATTTCTTCGCAGTTATATCGGAATAATATCCCATTGCCATTCCATAGAATGCGTCCTGAAGCCCATCATGAAACATTGAATCTATCATCTTCTCTTGTGAATTAAACATCTGTTTCACTCCCCATCTGAGTGAACTTGATAGGAGAAATGGGGCCATACTCATATTCTCTGCACCCCCTGCTACAATTATATCTTTTTCTCCAAGCATAATTTCCCTTGATGCGTTCTCCAGTGCGAGCATTCCAGAAGCACATACAACATTAACCGTATTCTTGGTAACTGTATATGGAAGTCCTGCAAAGGATGCACATTGTCCAGCTGGATTCTGGCCATTTCCAGCCTGTATTACATTTCCCATTAGAACTTCTTGAATGTCTTCTCCTTTCAACCCGGAAGAATCCACTGCTGCTTTTATTGCGTAACCTCCAAGACGTGTGGCGTTAATGTCTCTAAGTGATTTGCCAAATTTTCCAATTGGTGTTCTTTTTGCAGAGATGATATAAACATCTGCGTTCGACATGATCACCTGTATTATCTCTGCCTTAAAAGTTTTTTAAGGATTTATATCCAATTATAATTATTTTGTCAGTAAGGAAAATTATAGCAATCGAAATGAATGAAACAATATTATTGGATTACGAAATTAATAATATTTTAGCAAGAAAGCCAATGAATTTGCGATGCAGAAGATGTCAACCAAGTTCCACATTGTTGTCCTTGCGGCTTATCCAGTCACTGTAACTCCCGAGATAGAGGAGGGGATTTTTCCCAAGCATCTTTAGAACTGCAAAGGTAACACATGAAGTAACGCCGGAACCACAATAAAGAATTGTATCGTTTTCAGCTAATTTCAGAATATCCCTTAACTCCTCATCACTCTTCAGACATGAACCATTAATGAGATTCTGGAATGGTATGTTTATTGAGCCCGGTATTCTGCCTGGGATCCTGTCTATGGGCTCTGATCTCCCAAGGAATCTGGTTTCATCCCTTACATCAATTATCTGGTATTTTCCAATAGATTCCCTTACTTTATCCATATCGACGAGAATACTTTTGTTTAATTTCAGACTGATTTTTCCATCAATTCTGTGAGATGGAATATTTGCAGTAACAGGGGCCCCTATACTCTTCCATGCTTCTATCCCCCCATTCAGGATAAATGTGTTGCTGTGTCCGATAAGATTTAGAAGGAACCACATTCTTGCGGCTCCTGAAAGATTATCATCATAACAGATTGCTGTAGTCTCATCAGTGAGTCCTGTTTTCTCCAGTTTTTCTTTAAATATCTCAAGGTCAGGCAGTGGATGCCTTCCACCTTCCACATCTACCTTTCCAGCAAGATCCCTGTTCAAATCAAAAAAGTATGCTCCAGGTATGTGTGCCTTCTTGTATTCCCTTTCACCAAAATCTGACTCTGTCAGTCTGTACCTGCAATCATAAAAAATGACATTATCAATAATCTTTGAAGCCCTTTCTGCGTCTATGAATATTTTTTCTGGCATTGCCAGTGAGAATTTAAAAAAGGGTATAAATTACTTTTTATAGTTTTTCTCAGGAATTTTAGTGGAGCAATAAAACTTTGTTGCCATGGCATTGAGACAGGGGCTTCTTTCAGGGGAAGCATTATATTCGAGAAAAACAATCCATTACAAAGTGTTCAGAACTATTGAACTGAAACGTCTCTATTACAGATTTCTTCTGGAAACAGGAAGACAATTCATGGAAGCATGTCAGATGGTTGTGGACTATAGTTTTTCTGAACAAACATTCAACAAGAACAACCTTGATAGAGGAACCTACGTGGCATGAGAGCAGTTGGAAAGTGGTCCCATGCATGATGGGGGCAAAACAACTAGCTACAACCTTTCATGGTGTATTAGTTGACTCCAGCATCTATCTTGCCATGGACATGTATCTGTGCGCATCCTCTATTATCCTTACGACGTAATAGCCATCCTTATCCCTTGCAATGTGCGATTCTTCCCCGGATACAGCTTTCTCAAATTCGGCAATTTCCTTTGCATATATATTTCCGCCTGATTCTTTCTGCATGGAATTTCCATTTACCAGTATTTCATAATCAATAGATGTGGAAAAAAAGTTTCTTACCCTGATTTCTTCTCCTTCAGTCACGATTACGAGATCGTTGCTCAATTGGGATGTCTCCTTGGAACTGTATGCTGTGGAGATAAAACTTTCAAATTGCATGTTTATGATCATTGATCTGTCGATCATTGAACCTTCAGGAAGAGCTACGGCAGTTACCTTTCTCGGAAACTTTCCCGCTACGTTCAATATGGTGTCAATAATATGAACTCCTGTTCCCATAACTGAACCACCTCCGGACTTTTCATACTCTCCCCACCATCTGTTATCATCGGTGATATTCCTTTGTGAGGTGCTCAGGTGGCCCCAGTATCCTGAAATGAGTTTAATTGGTGATTGGGTATCAGCGACCCTATTTTTGACAAATTTGACAGAAGGATGCATCCTGAGATGAAACCCAACTGCAACCCTGACATTTTTTTCTTTTGAAAGTTCCATTATGTCCTTTGCTTCAACTGCCCTGAGAGTCATGGGTTTTTCCATCAATATATTCTTCCCATTCCTGATAGCTTTCATGGCATGTTCATAATGGAGAAAGTTGGGAGATGCGATATATACATTCTCTATATCTGATCTTAACATTTCATCATAGGTGCCAAAATATTTGCATGAATATTGATCTGAAACCGTTCTACCTTTCTCACTGTTAGTCGTGGTGATGCCGAAAATTTCGCTTCCACTGGAAACGATAGAGGGCATAATTCTGTTGAGCGCATGATTTCCCAGACCTATGATTCCATATTTCATAAGAAGATAGTGAGTCTGGAAATAAGAAATTTGTTACTGAAAGAAAGTATTTTATATTTTCATTAACTCTTTTATTGTGTCTTCAAACAGCAACAAAAAGAAAAAAGGTCTGGCAGATACTAAAAAGGTTGGCGAAAGTGAGACTTTTTCATCAAAATTTAGAAATTTATTAAATAATAAAACTTTTATGGGAATAATCACCATTCTGGTTGCAGTAATCCTTATTTCAGTCGTTCTTGATGCAAGCGGTGTTGTAAATCTGAATCCATATGGAGGTTCGTCTGGATCCAGCAGTTCAAGTGGCTTGCCATCATTCATAAAAGCTGGAGAGTTTGCAAATATTTCCAGTGGAAATCTTGGGACAAAAAATCAGGTCAACATATATTTTATGTCATGGAGAGGTTGCCCAATTGGAGCAGCAGAAAGTTGGATATGGTATCAATACATAAACCAGACTTACCATAGCAGAAACTACATAATCTCATACCATTACAGCGATCCATCTGAAAACATTAACAATATACCTGGTCTGCTTTTCACGAACTTCTCATTCAACAACAATAAAGTGACAGTTAATTTCCATGTAGATTACGTTTATCCAGAACAATTTCCACAGACACCAAGCCAGGCACTGGTGAACGAAGGAATAACCACTTTGAAATCAACATCTGGATTTCCATCCGCAGTTATCAACGATTTTGTAGATTACCAGACCTATGTTCCCACTGACGCTACCAGCACCACAACAGAACCACTTGCCAATTTCGCTGGTCATCTTACAACGTGTATAATTATAAGCGGTAACGGTGGTACATATTTCCTTGAGGGTGCATTATATAGCCCATTGACCATTCAGGGAAATTCACCATCCTATATGCTTAACAACAGTGCACAATACTCAGGGATAACGAGTGGTGTAAGTTACATATCTCAGATAGTAAATGATGCGCAATAAAAAATAATTATTCATAATTTACACTGCCCTGCTCCCCTTTGGCCGGGTTCTTTCTTTCATTCTCCTTATTTCCCTGTTGTATGCTTCAGAAATTTCCGAGAGCGTAATAGTTCCAAGGATTTTGTCCTGATCATTATTGTCCACAACTATAATCTTTCCTGTTGCTTCGTTTTGAAGCGTATTCATGGCATCATGCAGAGATTTATCTGCCGTAATCCTTGAAATATCAGCTGACATCAGGTTCTTCACCGGCTCTTCGTAGTTCACATCCTCGGGTATATTCTCAATAGATAGGTATCCCTCAAATCTTCCATCTGTTTGGACTACTATGCCTTTGGTCCTGCTGTCCCTTATCTTTTCTATTGCCTCTCTCGCAGGAGCATCTTTGTTTATATGAAGATAATCCTTATTCATTGCAGTATATATGGGGATACTATCCATCATAGGCTTGCGATACTCCATTTCATGTGCAGGTGACATTGACCTGTCAGAAACCTGTGATTTGTAAATAGTCATGTCGCCTGTGATAAAATAACTGATTGTGGTTGCAAGCATGAGTGGAATGAAGAGGGCGAATGTTCCTGTCATCTCTGTTCCCATGATGATTATGGCTATGGGTGCCTTTGAAGCACCCCCAAATAAGGCTATCATGGATACAACTATGATTTCATCCATGCTGATGAATGGAAAAACAGCGTGTATAGGAATGGCTATGGCTGCGCCCAAGAAGGCTCCTGAAACAAGTGCTGGTGCAAAAACTCCTCCTGATCCTTCAGATCCAATGGTGAAGCTTGTTGCGATTACTTTCAGGAAAAACAGTGCAATAAATATCAGAAATAGAAAGTAATAATTAATTCCATAACCCATGCTGAAAAGGGATAGATTTCCATCAAAAAGTTGCTGAGTCCATCCATATCCAAGACCTACAACTTCAGGAAATACAAGAGCGATCAGCCCAACGACAATTCCACCTATTGCGGGTTTTGCATATGGGCTTACCTTCTTAAGCTTGGAAAAAATTCCGGATATACCATAAAAAGTTTTGATATATATCAGTGCGCATATTCCTGATATTACACCGATTAGAAGGTATGCTATAAGGGATTCGGGATGACTAAACCCAATTGTTTCCGTCTTCGGTATAACAAATATTGTAGTGTAACCCGTGTAATAGCCAAATATTGCATATCCCACAACAGAAGCGATAACAGACGGTATTAACGCTTCTACCTCAAAATCCCTTTTATATAGTATCTCAGTGCTAAGGATTGCACCACCAAGCGGGGCAAGAAAAATGCTTCCTATGCCCGCGCCTATCCCGGCAGCAACTGCTATTCTTCTGTCATGATCATTAAAGTGAAAAATATCTGCCACGAAGGAACCGAAACCTGCAGCTATCTGTGCTGTGGGTCCCTCTCTTCCTGCGCTGCCTCCTGAACCGATTGTTATTGCAGAGGCTATTGTCTTGACAACAGGTATCCTTCTTCTAATCATACCATTCTTGTTGTGAAATGCATCTATGGCTGCGTCTGTCCCATGCCCTTTTGCTTCCGGAGCTGTCTTGTTGAGAATTATTCCAACTATAAAACCGCCAAGGCCTATAGAAAGGGGGATAAGGTAATAATGGGGACCAAGAGAAAGAGTGTATGGTGAGGTTCCAGATATAATCCCAGATCTTGGGGGGGAGAAGCCTGTAATCTGTCCCAACATATATTCCGAAACAAATTCTATTGAAAGATAGAACAGAATCGCACCAATTCCGGCGATTATCCCGATCATAACACCGACAATTGCCCATTTTCCTGCAGGGTTCTCCATTGTTTTTTCAAATAGTTTTCTGATCTTCTCCCTCAATATCTTTCATCGGCGTATTATTTTAGAATAAATAAATTGTTCGTAACTTGTTGAATAATTCAGATAATTAACATATACTAGAAGAAATTTTACTTTCGCAAGAGATGGGATATAAGGTAGAGATTCTTATTGAAACTGCAATATTAAGATAACTATGTCCTCCGAACTGGATAAAAGTGCAAAGAATGATAACGATAGGAGACACTTGAATTCACACTTGCGGAGATTAGAGTTCTGCAGGAAATGGTAACTTATGTCTTGGAACGTGAAACAACCTGCGTTAGTTGTGGAGGATGTCACTATATCACCCAATTGTTACATTGTGTGAATTCTCAGAAATATAGAGGCGCAATCATTTTTCTGGTTGCTCGGGATTTGATATTATGGATTAATGTTTAAGATGTTCATATGTTCTAAATAAGAAATCTCAAGATATTCCAGCAAAGTGACAGTCGGGGATATGATTTATAACATAAAAGCATACCATATCATGGACAAGAGCATGGCAAGGAAACTTATCACCTTGACTGCAATGGAAAAGAAAGAAAGGAATGCACTGAAACAGGATGATTTTAAAAATATATTAGTACATAAGCGTAGAATAATGAAAGAGGAGGATCTTGATAAATTCCTCACGGGATGCATCTCTGAAGGACTGCTTTCAAAAACTGGTGATAAACTGCAGATAAATTTTAATACTTCAGGGGTTGAAGTCACGATTGACATGTCCTTCAACACTGAAGAATTATTCCAGGAAAATCCCGTAGAACAAAGTTTGCCCGACAGGATGCTTGACATCATTACTTCATCGGGGGTTGCAACAAAAAGAGATATCCTTGACAGAATGAAAAAACAACTTCCGGAACTTCAATATATCGACAATACTGTCAGGCTGGGGTCCCTAATGAATGATCTCTTTATAAATTATGATGATATCAAAAAAGAAATATCAAAAAACCTGAAAGACATCATTTCTCAGAATTAAGTTTCTTTGCAAGATCCATTGCCTTTTCCATATCCTGGTTTTCCATTGCGAGATCGATTGAAACGTCATATAGATATGATACAACTTCCTTGAACTCTTCTATCTCTTTCTTTGTTTTCAGACCTGAAATTACCCTCTCTGATTTTTCAATGTTATGATCTGCTACGGAACTTGCTTCATCAAGATTTCCCTGATCTCTTATGATCTTAATGAGTGATACGCATGCTTCAAAATAATTCTCCCAATCATTTAATTTCTCAGACTCTTCCATTACCTCAGCATAAATTCTCTTGGCTTCAAGTATGGATGATTTCACTTCGGAAAGCATATCAGCCATGGCGCATCTTATAGAGAGTATTAGATTCTGATCTTCCAATATCTTTGATACTTCAAGTGCATCGGAAAGAGTAGTAATGGCTACCTTTGGATCTCCGATCTCATCCTGAAGATATGCAAGATTCATCATTTCAAGAGAAATTATATCTGGCTGGTTAAGTTCTTTCCTGATATTCAGCGAATCTATGAGATATTTGATCGCGTTATCAGTCTTAACTCCCTCGAGGCCATAGTATGCCTGTGACATCTTGCTAAGAATATCTGCAGTTTCCTCTTTTTTGCCTTTGTATTTATCAAGAAGCTGATTCAGCAACCTAATAGAATCCATGTACTTTGTCTTAGCAATGCTCTTCTCCACCAATGCCATGTCACTTTCAAACTCTGTTTTTGCCATCTATACCTCACCATTTCTGATCTTTTCAATCAATTCTTTTGCGTGTGTCACTGATATGTTTTTTTCCTTTACCATCAACTCGGACACCAGGTCAATTTCTTCAGAAAGTGCCCCTGCTGATATGGCAATATTTTTTGAATGAAGTGTCATATGCCCTTTCTGTATTCCTTCATTGCTTAAGGCTCTCACAGCAGCAAAATTCTGCGCAAGGCCTACTGAAGCAAGAACGCACTGAAATTCAGATGCACTCTTTACTCCCAAAATTTTCATTGATATTTTAGCCTTTGGTATACTCGCTGTTGTTCCTCCGACAGTTCCAACTGCAAGAGGTATTTCAATTGAACCTGAAACATCTCCGTTTTCTGTCTTTGAATATGTTGTGAGTGACCTGTATCTCCCGTTCAATGATGCATAAGCATGTGCGTTGGCTTCTGCTTGTCTCCAATCATTCATTGTTGCAAGAAGAACTGCATCAATTCCATTCATTATTCCCTTGTTGTGTGTAACTGCTCTGAATGTGTCATTTTCAGCGAATCTGGCGGCTTTTATGAACCTGTCAACCATCTTCTCTCCACCCATCAATTCTGAGGGAAAGATTGCATTTGCCCTCGCAATTCTTAGAGGGGTAAGATTGCTCAATATTCTCAGTATGACCTCTCCCCCCGATATTTCTTCAAGAAGCGGTGCGACCTTTTCTGCCATTGAATTGATTGCATTTGCACCCATTGCATCTCCAACGTCCACTTCCAGATGAACAATAATGGATGTATCATCCCACTGGGCATTTCTTATAGATAACTTTTTAGCCCCTCTACCCGACTCCCTGAGTGTTTTACTCACTCTATTTGCAACAGCGAGAATTTCATTTTCCCTTGCCTCTATAATTGAGCCAACATGTTCTCTGTCATTTATCCCGGAAATCTGAATCTGTCCAAACATTATCTGTTCACTAGTGTCGCATTTGAATCCCCCCTTTTCCCTTGCGATCCTTGCAGCATTTGAGCAGGCTGCAATCACTGATGGTTCCTCCACCGCCATAGGTATAAGATAATCTGCACCATTAACGGTGAAGTTCGTTGCGATTCCAAGTGGAATTTCAATATTCATTATTACATTCTCAATCAGTCTTGAAGCTGTATCCATTGGTAGAGAACCATTTATTCCCATTTTCTGTGTTTCTTCTAGCGTTAAACCAGTTAAATCTGCAATGAGACGTATTCTTGACTCTATATCCATCTTCCTAAATTCCTGAAGCCTTGAATTTTTTACAGGCATTATAATCCCAATATTTTTTCAAGCTATTAAACCATTTAGAATATTGAAAACTATTAGGAAGTGTATGTCTTTTCAATGTTGATCTGATTTTCAAGCCTTGAAGAAAATTTTCCAATAAAAAGGTTTGTGATTGCTGAGAGTAAAAGGAAAATCAACATTATCTCGAAAAGAAACCTGAATGAATAGTTCAGTTGATTATGCATTTCCGTAACGATCATGACGCCCGTAGCACCACCAAGTGTACTTCCAATACCCCAAGTCCAGGTGCTTGCCCTGGTAGTGATTTCCAAGGGTATTTTCTGCCCAACAAACCCCAAAATGGAGGGAAAACCTGTGAAAGCGGCAAAAGAATATATCGAAAATAAGGACAGTGAGATGTAGAAATTTTCAGTTATCAGTATAAAAGGAGTGAATGCCATGAGCGAAATGATGGTTGACGCCAGAAGTGCCCTGTTTCCCCCTATCTTCTTTGTCAGAATTCCAAAAACAGGTTGACCCAATATAGGTGTTGTTAAAGCAGAAGAAAGGAACAGAAAGGAAAGATAGTTGCTATGATAAGTAGAATCTATGTATTTGAATGTGTATGTTGCAATTGCCATCAGAAATACAGATCTTAAGAATATGGTGGAAGTCAGAACTGACAGAAATCCTATTACTCCAGGATATTCTTTCATTGGTTTCAAAGTAGAAGGTTTAGGTTTCGATTTTATATTAATACCGTTTTTCCTGAGCGATCTGGATGAAAGATATATGATAACGGATGCCACAAAATAATAAATTGAAAATAAAAGAAGACCGAAAAATGGATTAAAGTCTATGATCAGAACTCCAACAATAAATAACAATATTGCCCTTCCCATACTGCCAAATGAACCGTTTATCCCAAGATAAGTTGATGAATCTTTACCTCTCAGTGATGTTCTGATAATGCTTGCACCAAGTGGGTGGTAGAATGCCTGCCCGAATCCAAGTACAATGGCTCCAACCCCTGCGAACAGATACTTAATCAACAGTGAGGTTGTTGAACTAAAACTGAAAGGAATAGCAAACAATACGACTGAAAGACCTATTATAAGAATTCCAGCGAACATTAACTCAGGGTCCATGTCTCTTGAATCTGAAAGTCTTCCAATTGGTATGCTTGCAATTCCAGATACAAGTATGTAAATTGTCGCAAAATATCCAAGTATTGTAATGTTCAGACCTGTGGATGGTTGTGAATAATATACTATAAGAGATGAAAAAAGTAAAAAAACACCGTCATTAGAGAAATGAGCCATTGAGGTGCTTATAAGTGCTTTCTTATCTTCTCTCATACATGCATAATTACTATGAAATATAATAATTGATTTGCTGCGAAATAAGCATACAGATAAATTAGATTATAAAAAAAATATTATATGACAAGTGATTACAGGGTCAATGGAAAAAAGGTTGGCTGAAGTTGAGATTTCAAAGGATGGAGACGTTTACCTGGCTAGAATAATACTTCCATCTGGAGAAGTTATTAATCTTGAAAATGAAGATTTTGAAGAAGTTCTTGAACAGGTAAGCAATGACCTTAACGAAAGATTCTCAGATTGAGACAATTTCTGCGAGGATGGCCCAGCGGTACGGCGGCAGCCTGCTAAGCTGTTTCTCGTTTAGAGAGCGTGGGTTCGAATCCCACTCCTCGCGCTTCATTTTAAACTGTAATATGTCATGCAGTGTTCTAAAACGATATATATTGTGTATAAATATATGGTTACTTTCGGGCTCGTAGTCTAGTGGTTATGATGTCGCCCTTACAAGGCGGAGGTCACCGGTTCAAATCCGGTCGGGCCCATTTAAAAATGTAAGCAAATCCTATTTCCAGCCGGATAGGTAGGGAGTCATTTAATTAATTAAGCGGATACCGAAAACAGGCAAAGCTTTGTCTTTTCCTGGTTGGCTATCTGTGACTCTAGAACTGCATCCGCCTCAATTTAAAGCCTCTTCTACTTTCTTGACCTCCAAACCAAGCTTCATGGCCTCCCGATACTTTTCCTTATTGTCGGTCAACAAAGCCATTTGATGAATTTTGCAATAAAAAACATACGATGCATCATAAAAAGTGAGTCCCGTTGAGAGTGAAAGTTTCATTATCTCTGCGATATCCAAAGTCTCAAGTCTGATCACTCCAATATTGGCAATTACTTTCTCGATTTCTTTTGTCAAATCTAATATAAGATCCCTTTCGAGTCCTCTTATATGACCATCATTTCCCTTTGTTAATATGCTACCAATCTCGTAACCAGTCAGGTCCAGCACATAGGATTCTTTAAGAATTTTACGCACATTTTCTTCTGAATCCAAGAAGAATAGGGTGAAGAGTGAACTTGAATCCAAAACATAATTCGAAACCACTCTATCACCTTTGATCCCGGTCTTCTCTTAAATCACTAAGAATCTGGTTAAGATCAACTTTCTTTAGTATTCTATTTATCTTAGAAAGGCTTTCTAAGAGGTCTTTATCGTTTCTTCTCTCGATCTCATTCTTCAATGACTCCCTCATTACCTCAGAGAAATTTATTTTCAATCTCTTGGCTTCTGCAAATGTTTTTTCATCCACACGTATACTTACAAGTTTTGTCATACAATACTGTATGTTATCTTACATATATATTCTGTGCAGTCATTTCACTAATTTCTATGGTTTAATGTTTCAGAAAAACTGTAAGCAATTGCTGGATATAATACGACAATAACGGAGTATCCTATTTAACATCTTCACTGAAGAAACCTTCACTAACTTTCTTAATTTCGTAAGTGTCTACAATTTTAATCCCTAGATTATGCTGAAACATTAGGTCTGCCATTTTTCGCCGTCTATCGATACTACTTCCTTAGAAATAGTGCCAATCCAACTTGCAGCATCTCTGGTGAATGTGGATATTGTTAATATAACGCCCTTATCGGCAGGTATCTCAGAATCGAATTAATAAAAAGCCTGTAGTCTGGAACTGTCATAGGAAGATATCACCTTAATCCTTATCTTCTTTTCAACGAGTGAATCGCTCTCAGGTGTGTTGTTTCGACAAGTTGGTCTTTTCCGGTTGACATCAGTACAGATTATTTGTTCTCATTGAAAACAATTTAGAACGGAAGTTTCATGAAATCAATGCGGTTGTACATCTCCTTCTCCATGGCTTCATCAGCAAGGTTGTATACGGACTGGAGAAAGAGCGCCTTCATCTTGAATACGGGATCGAAGTTTGGGCTTCCGCCTTTCTCCGTATCGTTCCGGTACAGATCAGATACCATGGGTCTGAGACTCTCCCAGTCAATGACGTCCTTCATGCCGGAAAGACTGTCGCCGATCTTCCCCAGCTGTTCATATTTCTGATGGAGACCGTAATTTACAAGGTCCATACACAATGATCGCGGTCACATGAATAAAGGTTTCGCTTGCAGAGTGCTGGAATCATTGACTGCAGAACAAATTTAACGGGATTATTGAACCCGGATCATGCGAGGGGGTTTCTAGGAAAAGTCAGATTGTTAAATTTATATACGTATACGATATGTATGTGTACAATGACAAAGCCCGTAACTCTATCTAACGCAGCATACAAAGCATTGGCAAAAATCAAAGGGAATGATATGTCGTTTTCGGATGCCGTTTTGAAATTGGTAGAGAACTCCAGGAACGGTCAAGATTTCCATAAATTCGCTGGAGCACTGAAGACACAAGCAGCAGAATTGGAGAAATTTAAGAAGCAATTGGAAGAAGAGCGGACAAGAAACGTCGAGAAGATGTGATCTTGTGGTGGTACTTGATACGAACGTGATTATAGACTATCTGATAGGAAAGGAAGATATAGTAAGGGAAGTTGATAGCCACAGAAAAGATGATTTATCTATAACGTTTGTTAATGAATACGAGTTGTTGAAGAACACGAATAGAAAAATTATGGAAGATGTGGTTCGAAACCTCCGAGTATATCATTCTAATGACCTGGCGGCTAGCGAATCAGCCAAGGCCTATCAGAAACTAAAGTCAAGTGGAAAGATGATAAACGATAACGATCTCCTAATATTTGGAATATGCGTAGCCAACGATGAAATTCTTATTACTCAAGACAAAGCCTTCGCATATTTTGGAAGCAAGAACGTTAAGATAATGCAATGACACCTACTCGCAAGATTAGCGAAACAAGTCAATTACTGGCAGAAAGTTCTTTAGTGAGACAAAAGGGTTGCCAATCCCTAAAATACTGTTGATGTAAAAGGCAAACAACCACTCGCCCAAGGAAACAAATATGCACATTTAATTTTGCGAAATACAACTCTGGCAAGGAACACCATCTACAAGGATGCCCAGATACTTCAGGCAATGGTACAAAGGATAGGTAGGGATTCGATTATTTAATTAAACGGATACTTACCTACTCGATGGGCTTCCATCCTAAGGTAGTTCCAGAATCATAAACACTCAATTGATAAAAACCTCCACCCGCCTTAATTATGACTTGAAAAGGAAACGACCTCGCAAAAAGTTTACTCTCCGCAACTATTACTCTTACTTCTTTGAACCCCATTTTCTCTGCGTGCTGCGACTTTGATTTTCGTATCTATTGGGGAGAAAAGATGTCGGGTGAAAACTTTGTTTACATAATTCCGAAGAATTTAGAAGAGGTCT
>JAKAWU010000026.1 GCA_021816965.1 Thermoplasmata archaeon
TAGACTATAGGGCTTCCTATTCCTGTTACCTCGTCATAGCCAGGTCCAGCATAGTATGCTCCGTTGTATCCCAATGTTATGTCGTGGAAGTCGTTCTGGTAGTTGCTGCTGTCATAAATTCCATATAACAGGGAATGTACGTTTGCACCGTTTATGGAGGATGAACCATCAATTGCCTGTGCATCTGCAAAGATTGCTGCCCACTGGGGTGATGCTGCACTCGTTCCTCCTACTTGTATCCAGCCTTTCAGCCCCTGATCCACTGTAGAATCGTATACCCATACACCAGTGTTTGGGTTTGCATCGTATGAGACATCAGGAACTCCTCTTCCAGAGAGTGATATTCCTGCAGCTGTCTGGTATGATGGTTCGGCAAAATAGGAGCTTATTCCACCTCCTGAACTGTTCCACGCATATTCTGTTCCGTATGATCCGCCAGTTGATGATGCACCACTTATATAGAGTGTTGTGCCGCCTGCACCGACCACGGATGGATCAGAAGCCGGGTAGTTGACTGTTGGTGAAGATGTTCCATCGTTTGCACCACTGTCTCCAGATGCAGCCACAAGTATTACTCCATGGTTTGCAACATATGAGAATATTGAAGCGTACTGTGCAAGGCTGGAACTGCTTACCTGGCTTTCAGCCTCTCCCCAGGACATTGATATTACATTTGCATGAGTTGTGTTATATGCGTAGTTTATGGCATCATTTATCAGGTAAGTGTTTGATGCAGATGGTGTTTCAATCAACACTATCTTTGCAGCTGGTGCCATTGCGTGTGCCCATTCTACATCAAGGGATGTCTCAAGGGCCCATCCTGAATTCTTAGCAACTTTTCCAAATGGCTTTACTATCTGTAAATTGATTGCAGGCAATCCAAACTGTGAATCAAAGGTGTTTACGTCACTTGCAATTGTAGGGCTGCCGTATGCGTCTACTATGGCTATGGTTTCGCCATTTCCATAACTTGTGTTATAGGCTCCATTTGATGTATACTGGTATGCATTCCAGATCTGTATGGGAATATAACCCGGATACGTTGTTGGTGAGCTGGATGCTCCTTTCACATTTCCATGGAGGAACCATGGGGTGCTGTGCACTGTTTCCACTAGTGGTACTGCATAACCCTGACCTTCAGCCACAGGAATGAATATTCCCGTAAATCCAAATATGGCCAGGACTGTAATGCCCACAACAAGAACTTTTCTGTTTTTTTCCTGTTTGTCCATATTAATACAATTCCATTTACTATTAAAATATAACTATATATTATATTCTATTTTCCAAGGAACAGTACATATAAAAAACATTGCAAAATTGGGAAGAAATGATCCTTTTTTTCACATAAAAAAGTAAAAATTTCCAATATTCTTGATATGAAAGATTAATCATAAGCCACGGTTTTTACAATTTGCAACTGAGAAGCCTCATGGATGAGTGGGGAGTAGGATTTCACCAGGTATATGTAATTCTCAATAGAAAATTTGGCAATTTCAAATTGAGCAATAAATAAATACGCACACATAATGTACTCATGGTGCTCAAATGGATGAACTGTCTCCAAACGCAAAGAAGGTATACGAAAGCCTGAAAAGACTGGGTGCTGTGTCCGACGACAAGCTGAAAACTGCAGATGACATAATGAAAGGGGTATCTTTGGGAAAAGCCATTGTAAATGCTGCCCTGCAGGAGCTTCTCAACAAGGGATATGTGAAGAGAATAGCAAGGCAGAAAAGTGCCGGATACTACGCTTTCAAATAAATTAGGGATATTTTAAATAGCCATTTTTAATTATTTGTATGCACAGATGACCACTTTAATATTAAATGTAGACAGGGATAATGACTTCGGTGAAAAAGCCCATATAAAAACCCCCGTTCTTGGATACTCCCAGTGCTATAATGCAGCGGTCAAGCTTATTTCAATAGATCCGGAAGATTCTGATTCCAATGCTCTCTTTGGTGCCCTGAAACATTATGAGATGCTTCAGTCAAAGGGTGAGGACGTGGATATAGCTCTCGTTACAGGCGATGATGATGTTGGGCCAAAATCGGATGAGATCATAGCATCTCAACTTGATATAATAATGCAGCCGGGCAAATACAAAGATGTCATCCTTATTTCCGACGGTGCGGAAGATGATTATATTATTCCCTTGATACTTTCAAGGGCCCCCATAAGGTACATAAAACATATTATTGTCAGGCACAACCAGAATATTGAATCAATGTACTATTATATCGTAAGGGCAATGCAGGACAAGAAACTGGTAAGGAAAATAGCCATGCCCATAGGTCTTATTCTTCTGACATATGGTATAGCTGCACTGGGTTTTGCCATCGCATTCACCATAACAGGAAGCACCAACAGCAATTCATCTTTCTATGCCTTCATACTTGTGATAGTGGTAATTGGAGCATACTTCACAGAAAAGGGATTCCAGTTGAAGGACAACATGATACTTCTCTCTGATAAGTTGAGGGAATACTCAGAACAGGCAAGAATAATGTTCATATCCACAATCATATCTCTTGGAATATTCTTTGTTGGAATTGCCTCAACCTACACAATCCTCTCTTCCACAGGAAATCTGCTCAATAACATACTCATATTTCTACAGCAGTTCAGCATTTGGATTTATGCATCCATAGGCTCAAGAGGAATCTTCAAGCTTGTGGACATTTATGTGGCAGGCTCAGTTAAAACGGACAGCATTTATTATGCCATCGCATTCTCAGTATCTGCCGAGATCCTTCTCTATGGTATTATTGGATATATTAGATATTCATTGAAGTTCTCCAATTTCAACTACTCAATATTTTCAGTCGGACTTATCCTGACAGGCGTAGCAATCGCCCTTATTACAGCAGGAATAAAAAGGAGAAAATCGATCGTTGAAACAGGAATTGCAACGGAAGAAGAGAGCGCATGAACAAGTTATGGGAAGAGATATATGCAGAATTGAAGGAAGATCTCAAACTGAATTTCTCTCAGGATTCCAATTCCGCAGAATTGCTTCATTCGTATCATTCACTCAGTGATATTGTGTGGAACAGGGTCCTAAGATTAAGCGGCAAGAGATTCCTGATCATCGGGAACGCTGAAAATTTTTCTGGACATAGAATTCCTGATCTCATTGATGGAAATACTGTAATTGTGGTCGCAGACTCTGCAATAGACAGAATCGGAGACTATATTGTACCACATATTATCGTAACAGATCTTGATGGAAATTTGGAGAAAATTACAAAATTCTGTATGCAGGGATCTATTATCTTCATTCATTCCCATGGAGACAACATGGACAAAATCAGGAAATTTGTTCCAGGTTTCAGGGGCTTATTCATCCCTACATGCCAGAACTGCAATGATATGTACAATCCAGAAGGGTTCACTGATGGTGACAGGGCGGTCAAAATTTCTGAAAGGCTGGGGGCCTCCGAAATCATTCTTGCAGGTTTTGATTTCACCAAGCCCTATGGCAAAGGAAATCCTGATATAAAGAAAAGAAAACTTGAATACGCAAGGAGGATCATCGCTGGGGAAATAGAGAGGGGCGTTAAAATCAGGTTTGTTCAGGATATTTCCTGATAATGTTTCCATCTCTGTATATCACGGGGAAGTTCGCAAAATCTTTCTTCAGTGAATAAGTTACGTCCCTGCCTCCACCTATCATGGTCAGTCTTTTAGTGCCTGAACCTTGCCTGGTTTTAGTGATATAATGATCTGTTCTGTCCACTCCATCCTCGAGCATCTCCTTGACCGCAAGTCCGAAGTACAGATCTTCATCTGCACTTCCATCAGGCCTTCCGGATAGAATCACATCAATTTTATCTATACCGGAATCAATTATATCTGAGCACGTGGATGAGAAATTTACGAATGAAGCAACATAAATTACCTTCGATTCCTTTATTTTTTCAAGTGCTTTCGTACCATTGGTGGACGAAAAAATTATGGTTTTGCCTGATAAATCAATATGAGCAGATTCATGTGGAGAATTGGACATGTCAAACCCAGGAATCTTGAATCCGTATCTTTCCCCTGCAATGATATATTCCGGATTCCTCTTCTTTAGTTCCCTCGCCTTTTTCAACGTGGAAAATGGAATTATTCGCTGGGCACCATTCTTTAACATTATGGGCATCGTTGAAGTGGATCTGTATACGTCCACGAGTATCTTTGCTGATTTATCGTAATCATCAATTTTTCTGCCTTCAATAATGGTAACCTTCACATTACCATAAGGTGAAAAAGTATTAAAAAGGAATGAGTATACGCCATGGTATTCATATGGCACAGGAAGTAAAGACAATGGTAGAGGGCGGAAAGGCAACCACAGGGCCACCACTTGGGCCTGCACTGGGGCCACTGGGTCTCAATCTTGGACAGATAGTGAAGGAAATAAATGAAAAAACAAAGGACTTTGCAGGAATGCAGGTACCAATAACACTTGTCGTGACAGATGCAGCAAAAAAACTGTATGAGATCAAGGTTGGAATCCCACCAACTTCGGCACTTCTCAAGAAGGAACTTGGCATTGAAACAGCGTCAGGAAAGAGAAAGGAAGTAGTTGCAGGAGATGCAACAATTGAACAGATAAAGAAAGTAGCATCAGCAAAGATGGACTCAATGATGGCCAACGATCTTAGAAGTGCAGTACTTGAGGTTCTCGGAACAGCTTTTTCACTTGGCATTAAGGTTGAGGGAAAGGACGCAAACGAGGTCCAGAAACTCATAAAATCCGGGGAAATCAAGATTTAGAGAGAAAAAACTGAAAGATCAATAATTTGGGAAAGTATTTAATCATAAATATGAATCAGGTAGCGTATAATAATTTGGCCTGACGACCAGACCCGTTATACTGCAATCTGCAGGAGGGCAATATGACATTGGAAGAGAAGATAAAGCAGTCAAAACAAAGTGAAAAAAAGAGGAAATTTACAGAAAGTTTGGAGATTTCCATAAACCTGAGGGGTGTAGATCTCTCTAATCCTAAGAACAGGATTAATGAAGAGATAGTTCTTCCATCGGGGAGAGGGAAAGAGATTAAGATAGCCGTTTTCGGAAGCGAAGACACGAAGACAAAAGCAAAAAACATCGCAGACTATGTTTTTGGTGCTGAAGATCTTTCGAAATTTGCTGAGGACAAGAAAGGATTCAAGTCACTAGTGGGAAACATTGACTTCTTCATAGCAGAAACAACCCTTATGACATCCATCGGAAAGTCTTTGGGTCAGGTTCTGGGTCCAAGAGGAAAGGTTCCAAGGGCAATTCCACCAGGACAGGATCCTGCTCCAATGATAACTTCACTCAAGAAAACTGTGAGGGTTAGAAGCAGGGATAGAAGAACCTTCCATGTTCCGGTAGGAACAGTTTCAATGAGTGATGAACAGGTTGCTGCAAACATAAGGGAAGTCATGAAGAGAATAGTCGGAAAGCTTGAGAAAGGTTCGGGCAACATAGACTCTGTTTATATTAAATCCACCATGGGAAAGGCAGTGAAAATAGGGGAGGTTGAGTTTCAATGAGTAAAGTGCCAAAATGGAAAGTTGACTATGTAAAAAACCTAGCATCTGAAATTAACAACAGCCCTGTAACTGCACTCGTGAGCATAAAGGGAATAAGGACAAAACAGCTTCAGGGAATAAGAAGAGCACTTAAGGGCAAAGCAACAATAAGAGTTCTCAGAGGAACACTTCTTGAAAAGTCAATTGAGAAAGTGAAACTTCCAAACATAAAGAATCTTGAGCCATTCATAAACGGGCAGATCGCCCTTATCACAACAGAACTTTCACCTGTATCACTTTATTCAACTCTTCATGACTCAAGGCAGAAGGCAGCTGCAAGGGGAGGAGAAATAGCGCCTGAAGACATAATAGTGGCTGCAAAGGAAACAAACTTCCCCCCTGGGCCAATGATAAGCGAATTTCAGAAGGTAGGCTTGCAGACTGCCATTGAGAAGGGAAAGATAGTAATTAAAAAAGAAGCAGTGTTCGTGAAGAAAGGAGAAAAAATAAGCAGGGACAAGGCAAAGATAATGGAAAAACTAGAAATATTCCCACTGGACATAGGACTTGACGTGATTAGCGCCTATGAGGATGGAGTAATATTCAACAAGGAAGCCATGTCACTGACACCAGCGGCTGTCATGTCTATGATCGCTACAGCATTTGCTGGGGCAAAGGCAGTAGCAAAGAGTGCAACTTTCATGGTGAAGGAAATAATTCCTGATATGATCGTTAAGGCAAGGATGGAAGCTGAGTCTCTGGCTATAGCTTCAAACTTTGTCGAGGAAGGGAATATTGACATAATATTCATGAATTCCACACAGGTAAACGAAGTAGCAGAAGAGAAAGAAACAAAAGAAGAAGCAAAATCAGAAGAGCCAAAGGAAGAAGATGTAGGAGAAGGGTTTGGAGCCCTTTTCGGATAAAGGAGGTATAAAAAATGGAATATGTATACGGCGCTCTGTTGCTCCATGCAGCAGGCAAGGAAATTGATGAGGACAAACTGAAAAAACTGCTTTCAGAGGCAGGAGTCAGCCCGGATGAGGCAAGACTAAAAGCTCTTGTTTCAAGTCTGAAAGAGGTCAACATAGAGGATGTCATAAAGAACGCATCTGTTGCAGCAGTCGCTGCTGCACCTGCAAAAACAGAATCTGCACCAAAGAAAGAGGAACCAAAAGCAGAGGAGAAGCAGGAAGCAAACGATGAAGATGCAATGGCCGGCCTGAGCTCACTGTTCGGATGAGAATATGTTTAACTGGGCAGAATACGTAAGGGGTGCATTTCTGTACCTTTTACCCATCACAATTTTCGTCATTTCACTCGCAGTGTACCAGAATGCCCTGCTAATCGCAATAGTTATTACATGGATTTTCTTCAGTTTCACATACAAGGTAATTTTACTCCCTGATGACAGCAATCAGGTGAAAAGAAACACAAACTAAAACAATTTTATTTTTGATATTAAGTGTTATTCCGTATCAGGAATTTTCATCAGACTTGATTTGCATTAATTTTTGAATCCTATACTAAATTCAATGTTTTCATGGAATTCCAAAAAGAATAAGAAAAAATGGTATATAGCAAAAAGAATTTGGAATTTAATTTTTCAGTATGGAATGTCTCCATCTATGATCGGTGGCTTATTCTTCTTGAGAAGCCCGTAAATTATAACCACGATTGCTACAATGAACATCAATCCTCCAACCAATGTGAGCAATCCGTCCGTAACAAGGCCGTTGAGGCTTGAACTGACCAATATCATTGAAGGATCACCGCTTGAAAATGAGACAGCAGCATATTTTCCTACGGATAGAGAAGTGTATGAAACACTGGTTATTCCAGAGGAGGTACTGTTGGAATTTGGGGAAATGGCATCAGTTTTTGCTGTTGATTGGGTTATACTGTTGCTGAAATCAGAATATGGTATCAAATAAATATTATCCGCATGGGAAGTAACCACAATTATTCCATTTGTGGAATTCACGTATATAGGTGCAATAGCATAGGCCCCATTTCCAAGATTCAATTCTGAAGAGTTATTGATTCCGGCACCCTGTTCAATGAGATAAACGCCAGTTCCTATGAGCACAATGCCAATTATCATAATCACAATTCCTGTGATTACTACATTTTTTCTCATGAATTTAGAAATACAAATTTTATATTTTAATCTTTTTGAGCTCAGCAATTTACAGGGAATTTTTGATTATTTTCTCTGTGCAACCATTAATGTTTTTTAAATTTTCATTTCCGCGATTTGATTCATGACGTCTGGAATGATCGCAATATAGAATTATACCGAAAGACTACAGTAACATTGCCCACCATTGAGGAAAGGATAAAGGAAATAGAAGAAGAGATAAAAAAGACCAAGTACAACAAGGCCACAGAGTCTCATATTGGCATACTTAAGGCGAAGATGGCGAAACTCCAGATGGAAGCGGAATCTCATAAGCATTCCGGAGGGGGTTCAGGTTTCTCCGTGCCGAAATCAGGGGATGCCACTGTTGCATTCGTAGGTTATCCTAATGTTGGAAAAAGCTCACTTCTCAATGTTGTTACAGGAACAGAAAGTGAAGTGGGTAATTTTGCATTCACCACCCTCAGGGTTGTCCCAGGCACATTGAAGTACAAAGGGGCCCAGATCCAGATACTTGATCTACCTGGAATAATTGAGAACGCAGCCACAGGTTCAGGGAGGGGGAGGGAAGTCCTGAGCATGGTCAGGGCTGCAAACATGATAATACTTGTAACTGACAACCAGTGCAAGGGAATGGACAGGATAATAGAAGAACTGAGAAAAGCAGGAATAGTGGTGAACAGGAGAAGAAAAAACATATCCATGAAGAAAACATCAACAGGTGGAATCAAGGTAAGGAAACCGAAAACAGTTGAAATGGATGATGAAAGAATCAGGGAAATGGCACGCCAGTTCAAGATAACAAATGCAGAAATTTATATCAGGGAGGTCGTGAACGATGATGATCTTATTGATTTCTTCAGGGGAAATGTGGTATATCTGCCTGCAGTGGTAGCTGTGAACAAGATGGATATGCCCCATGATGAAAGACTCGTAAAGAGTATGAATGCCTATGGAAAGGTGATCAAGATGTCAGCTGCCACAAAGACAGGAATTGACGAACTGAAGGAGAGTATTTACGAATCGCTTGATCTTATAAGGGTCTACATGAGGGACAGGGCAGGAAATACTGACTTTGAGAGGCCCCTTGTGCTGAAGGATGGTGCAACGGTGAAGGAGGTCTGCAGGAAAATTAGCAGGGAAATGATGGATTCCTTCAGGTATGCAATGCTTACAAGCCATTCCTCAAAAATAAATGAGATGAGAGTGGGAATGGACTATCCTCTCTCGGATGAAGACATTGTGACCATAATCAGCAGGAACTGATCAATCCTTCACTATATGGAAGGGATATCCTGAATTCCTGAGCAGATCGAGAAGTATTTCCAGATGTTCCTTATCCCTCACGTTTATGCTGAATCTTATGCTCTGGTATCCAATGGGAGTATCTTCTGAAAGATTGTCCACCTCCGCATGGAATATGTTTGCCCCGGATGATGAAATTGCAGATGTAATCCTGTGAAGTGTTCCGGGCCTGTCAGGTATCTTGCACTCAATTCTCACCAGTCCCATGTCAACCTCCATTGCCCTGAATATGATCTTGGACAGGAGAAGAGGATCAATATTTCCTCCTGATACCACCAGGACTGTCTTCTTACCTCTGAGGTTTAACTTTCCTGCCATGAGTGCTGCCAGTGGTGCTGCTCCTGAAGCTTCAACGACAATCTTCTGTCTCTCAAGAAGTTTGTACAGTGCATATGCCATCTGTTCATCATTCACAGAAACAAGGGAATCCACGTGCTTCCTGATAATCTCAAGATTGAGGTCCCCAGGGTTCTGCACAGCAATGCCATCCGCAATGGTGAATCCTTTAGATCCCGTTATGTTCCCATTTTTCATGTACTGCATCACACAGTCGCAGTTTTCGCTCTGAACTCCATACACCATGGTGTCAGGTTTCATGTTTTTCACTGCAGTGGCTATTCCGGAAATTATACCACCACCGCCTACAGGAACGATTACATTGGCCACATCAGGAAGTTCGTTGCATATTTCAACACCAACTGTTCCCTGACCTGCCATGATCCACCTGTCGTTGAATCCATCAATGAAGCATCTTTTTTCCTCTTCACTAATTCTTTTTGCTTCCCTGAAGGCTTCTGCATAGTTTTCACCCTTCAGGATCACATTGGCCCCATAATTTCTGACTGCATTGATCTTTGCGCTTATGGTGTAGGTAGGCATCACGATCTTTGCGTCTATACCACTTATTTTTGCAGCGTACGCAACACCCTGTGCGTGATTCCCTGCACTGGAGGCGACCACTCCCGATCTTTTTTCCTGTTCAGTGAGTTTTGACATCTTCACAAGGGCCCCCCTGGTCTTGAATGAGCCTGTTTTCTGGAAATTCTCCAGTTTCAGGTAAATGGGTGCACCGAACTTGTCAGAAAATGTCTTGGAATATATCAGCGGTGTTTTCTCAATCTTTCTGCTGAGAAATTTCTCTGCTTCCACTATATCCTCAAAGGTTGGGATCTTATGATGCTCCTCCATTCTCACGGGCCCCCAAGTGCATCATCAAGAATTTTCATACCCTTGCTGTATATGGATTCTACATCCTCCAGGAACAGTTTCATCTTCAACCTCTCTTCATCCTTGAATTTTTCATTCTTTATGTATGAAATATTTATCTTAACATTCAGAAGTGAAGATTCTATAGCTGCTCTTGCTATTTTCATGGATGCGCCCGCATCGGTTATGGCATTGGAATTTCCCTCTCTTAAGAGCATAAATCCAATTCTCATGATCCTGTGGCACTGGGATGCGATCTTCCATGGTGTCACAATGGCTCCTTTCATAGAGCGTTCAATCTCGATTTTTCTTGCATCCTTCTCATCCTGTGTTCCTTTAGGCATTTTCATGGCATCCATCAGTTTGAGGAAGGCATCAGTATCTTCCTTCATCAGGCCTTCAAGTCTGTTTCTTATCTGCCCTGCTTCGGTGATTATATCCTTCATGATTCCGCTCTTGCTCTCATATCCCTTTTTGTTCAGTGTGAGTCCAGCCACCATGGATGTGAGAGATGCTGCTATTATACCTGCCATTGCACTGGCAGATCCTCCACCGGGGGCAGAGGAATCGGATGCCAGTTCATCAATAAACATGTTGTAGTCCATTAATTCCACACCTTCTTCTCAAAGACCTGTCCTGTGGAAAATCCATGCATTCTCAAGTAGAACTTCATTACATCTGCCATGGCTTCAATGGGTATGAGGCCAATGAGTTCAGATTCCATTACATCCACACCATGAGATGCTGCCTCCATTTTCACCAGTTCATATGCCCTGTATATGGGCGTCTTCCTGAAATTGGTCAGATTCATGGATATCTGAACACATTTCTTGTCATCCAGGAAGAATGCAAGTGCTTTTACAAAGGTAAATCCACCATCCTTTGCCCTAAGTGCTTTCGCTATCTTCTTCCCCGTCTCCATGTCATCAGTCCTGAGATTCACGTTGAAAGCTATGAGAAAATCACGGGCTCCTATTATGGAAGCACCTGCACTTCCAACCTTTGAGGGGCCAAAATCAGGTATGTATTTTTCAAGGGTGATGCTTTCCCTTATCTGCTCAAACTGGAATGTCTTGCTTCTGATATTCTCAAGGTTCTTCCTCCAATCAACCTTTGCTGCTTCACCATACAGGAATACAGGAATGCCAAGTTCCTTTCCCACTTTTTCGCCAAGTTTTACAGCAAGATCAATGCATTCCTTCAGTGTGACATCAGACACAGGTATGAATGGAATGACGTCAGAGGCCCCGAATCTTGGGTGTTCTCCTGAATGAGAATTCATGTCTATAAGTTCTGAAGCTCTTTTTATGCCAAGGAATGCCGCCTCGACAGCAACATCTGGTGAGCAGGTGAATGTGACAACACTCCTGTTATGGTTTGCATCCATTTCCATATCAAGAATCTTTACTCCATTCACAGATTTTATTGCATCAACTATTTTCTGGACCTTGTCCGCGTCTCTCCCTTCACTGAAGTTAGGAACACACTCCACAAGTTTCATGGAGGGCATATATGAATAACAATTAAAAGAATTGCAGTCTGTATATATGTTTAAAAAAAGTGTTTATGGAAATTTAATTCCCATATTGAAGTGCTGCTCTTGCTGCTGCAAGCCTTGCAATGGGGATCCTGAAGGGTGAGGCAGAGACATAGTCCAGTCCTATCCTGTGACAGAATTCAACAGTTTCTGGATCTCCACCCTGTTCTCCGCATATTCCAACCTCAAGATTCTTGTTTCCCTTCCTTCCTTTCTCCACAGCCATCTTCATCAATTCACCCACGCCTTCGAAATCTACGGTTCTGAATGGATCATGTGGAAGTATGCCACTATCAAGATACCTGCCCATGAACTTGCCCTCAGCGTCATCTCTGCTGTATCCAAAGGTCATCTGGGTGAGATCGTTTGTTCCGAATGAGAAGAAATCAGCGTGTTTTGCAATTTTGTCTGCAGTTATACACGCTCTTGGTATCTCTATCATCGTTCCGAATTTGTAATCGATCTCATGCTTTCCCATCACATTTTGGGCAACCTTTTCCAGGTTTTCCCTGAGCACTTCAAGTTCCCTTTCAGTGCCAACAAGTGGAATCATGATCTCAGGCAATATCTTCTTTCCTTCAGACTGGACGTTTATGGCAGCTTTTATTATGGCTGTTACCTGCATTTCGTATATCTCCGGAAATGAAATTCCAAGCCTGCATCCTCTGAATCCAAGCATTGGGTTGAACTCCTCAAGATTCTTTATGACTGATAATAGTTCAGTCTCCTGTGCTATCTCATGAAGTATCCTGTCCATATCCACTGGATCCTTTGAACTGAGAAGGCTGAATTTCAGCTTGTACAGTTTGTTGAGTGTACCCTCTTTGTCCGGAAGGAATTCATGAAGCGGTGGATCAAGCAGCCTTATGATGACTGGGTATCCCTCCATGGTCCTGAAAAATTCGGTAAAGTCATGTATCTGCATAGGAAGAAGCATGTCAAGGTGCCTCTTCCTATCATCCCTTGTCCTGCTCATGATCATAGCACGCATTATGCCAATCCTTTCATTCCCAAGGAACATCCTCTCAGTCCTTGCGAGTCCAATGCCCTCTCCGCCATTCTTCCTTGCGAGATCTGCCTCATCAGGGGTGTTTGCATTTGCCCTCACTCCAAGCGTCCTGAACTCATCTGCCCAGTTCAGGAGCTTATCTACATAATGATCAGCTCTTGGTTTTTCCACCTGCGTTTTTCCCAGTATGAATTCTCCGGAAGTTCCATCCACTGTTATGGTAGATCCCTCGTTCAGGGTCACATCACCAATGGTCAGGGTTCCTCCTGTTATGTCAACACTCATACTCTCAACACCAACCACTGCGGGTTTGCCCATGGCCCTTGCAACTACTGCTGCATGGGAAGTCATTCCTCCTTTCTGAGTCAGGAACCCCTCTGATGCAGACATTCCCCTGACATCATCCGCTGTGGTTTCAGGCCTGACCAGTATCACATTTCTACCCTCAGAGGCAAGCTGAATTGCCCTGTCCGATGAAAATACGATCTCTCCATACGCTGCTCCAGGCGATGCTGCCAACCCTGTTCCAAGGATCTTTTCGCTTCCATCCTTCTTCACCTGCGGGTGGAAAAGTGTGTCAAGCGTCTTTGGCGTGACCCTCATTATGGCCTCCTTTTTGTCTATGAGTTTCTCCTCAGCCATGTCCACTGCAATTTTCACCTCAGCCCTGGCACTTCTTTTTCCGTTTCTTGTCTGGAGCAGATAGAATTTTCCTTTTTCTATAGTAAATTCAATATCCTGCATATCTTTGTAATGTTTTTCCAGAAGGGATGAACATTTTTCAAATTCTTTCCAAGCATCAGGGAATTCATCCTTCATCATCCATATCTCAAGCGGTGTTCTGATTCCTGCAACAACATCCTCACCCTGTGCGTTCTTCAAATATTCTCCCATTATCTGGTTATCCCCTGTGTTCGGATTCCTTGTGAATGCCACACCTGTTGCTGAATCATTTCCCATGTTTCCAAAGACCATGCTCACAATATTCACGGCAGTTCCCAGTGTTTCTGGTATGTTGTTCAATTCCCTGTATGCAATGGCTCTCTCCGAATCCCACGAATCAAAAACCGCCTTTATAGCCATCCTCAATTGCTCATAAGGATCCTGGGGGAACTGGAATCCATGAATCCTGTAAACGCTGTCAAACTGTTCAATTACGGTATTCAGTTCCTTTTCCCCAAGTTCCATATCGCTTTTCTTTCCGGATTTCCTCTTGACGCTGCTTAATACTGCCTCGAAATCATCATGAGGAATCCCAAGAACAACGTTCCCGAACATCTGCTTCAGTCTTCTGTATGAATCCAAGGAGAATCTTATGTTTCCAGTTGCCTTAGCAAGCCCTTTCACTGTTTCATCATTGAGTCCCACGTTCAGTATAGTATCCATCATTCCCGGCATGCTTATGGGGGCCCCGGATCTCACAGAAACAAGCAGGGGGTGTTCTGGGTCTCCAAATTTTTTCCCTGAAGATTTTTCCACATTTTTCAGCGCTTCCAGAGCATCCTCAAACATACCTGCAGGGAATTTCCCGTTTTTCTGGTACATGATACATGCCTCTGTTGTTATGATGAATCCATGTGGAACCGGCAGCCCAAGCTTCTTCATTTCTGCAAGGCCAGCGCCCTTTCCGCCAAGGAGGTCCTTCATCTCCTTCCCTCCTTCCTCAAACATATAGATAAGTTTCGTCTTGCTGTTCACATTGTTTTATGTTTTTAGATAAATAAAGCTTGTGGAGTGAAAGGTTAATTTTTACATGGAAACTCTTGCGAATCAATTTTATTAAATATATTATGGTTTAAGCAGTAAATTTTTACCTTATCGGGCAATAACGTTTTTATATGGAAAGGTTGTATAGAGTGACCAGGCATGGACGAGTTTCATTCATGTTCAGGCCAGGACAGAGATATCTGGTTTTACTACACGGTCTCGGTGGACTTGGCAACAACTTCATGAAGCTTGCAGGATGCATTGATCCATATTATGGGCTTGTTTTTCCCGATCTTCTCGGGCATGGAAAATCAGATTCTCCAGAAGATATAACAATAAAAACCCAATCTGAAGCAGTGGAAGACCTCATCAATGAAATGGGAATAAAGGAATTCTACATAGGTGGAAATTCCTATGGTGGATGGGTTAGCCTTGAGCACGAATCAGAATTCAGGAACTCACTTGGAATCATTCTCATAAGCAGTGCCGGAACCAACCCTACCGTAGGTGATCTTGGGGATGAATCAGTGGATTCATTTTTGTCAAGAGTCATGAATATGAATCCTTCCAATCGGAAAGATGTAATAAGAAAGATTCTTCTGAGAAATTCTGGAGAGGCTTTCAGAATAACATCTGAAATGCTTGCGTCCATAGATAAACCTGCACTGATCATATGGGGAAGCAGGGATTCCATGATAGACATCAATCATGGAAAATTTATGAATGAGCATTTGATAAATTCAAGATTTGTGGTAATAGAAGGAGGGGGCCACACTCCCCACTCTTCACATCCCAAGGAAGTATGCGCCTCAATATCTGATTTTCTTGATGGGAAAACTATAGGTTGAGGGATCTTCCTTAAGTCTTTCGATCCTCATTTCCTTCATGGAATTACTGAGATGTTCCACGGTCAATGATTTCATCCTGCCCGCCTCCAACACAGCCATTCTCACTCCTGCACCATCTCCATATGTTCCCACATATATGCTTTCCCCTCCAAGTCCATCTGTGATGGAATTTACCGAAAAAACAGCAGTCCTGTTCTCAAGGGCCCTTGATTTGACGTATTGGTGCCACTCGGCATGAAAATCATGCCTGATGAGTGATGGATTGAATATGAGATCAACGTCATTCATGCATGAAATCCTTGCAAAGAATGGGAAATCTATATCATAGCATACAGCAACGGAAAAGGTGAGAAATTCTGACGCGAATATATTAATCACATTTCCAGGTGATATGGTGCCTCTCTCCATTTTATACGGAATGATCTTATCCTGCGTTCCCAACAGTTTTCCATCATTAAAAATATATGATCTGTTGAAGAATTTCTCTTGATCTTTTTCCATTACGGAACCCGCAATAAGGATTCTTCCCGCGGAGATTTCTCCAAGAAGATCGTAAAGTCTGCTCTGCCTGAAATCTTCATAAATTTCAAGCACAAATCTTTCCGGAAACATTATGATCCTGCTCCTGCATCCATTTATGAATTCTCTTATACTGGATATGGCAGTTTCCTCATCTGTAACAGGTAGCTGAAGTCCTGTCATCAGAATTTTTTCATTCTGCATTGAGTCCCACCATTATCTTTTCCGCAAGTTCAGACTTTGATAATTTTCCGGAATACATTTTCTTATTTTTTATGAAGATATCGTAATAGTTTTTCCCGTTTTCATATGGTGCATCATCCACATAATTGATCACAGTCATGAATGAGTCATTGTCAGTTATGTTGAGTTTTTCCTGAGAGAGCTTGAATCTCACGATCCTGCTCCCCGAAGTATTATTCATGGAGGAAATTATGGAGATCAATTTCTCCCTTGGCTCAAGTTGCAGAGTAAGTTTTTCTGAACCGCTTATCTTTGATGTGCCTTTTTTCATGGTGAAATCTGAAAGTGCGGCAGGAAATATTATGTCATCATATTTGTTTGAAGATACAAGTTCCTCAGTTACTCTGTAGAAATCGTCCACATCCAATGCATAACGGATTTCGCAGTATAGGGGAATTCTCCCTTCTGCATTCCCGACCATTGTTATTTTTCTGTAACCTTTCCTGTATGCTTCCCTGGCTATCATCACACCAGTTGTACCGCTGCTCTTATTGATAATACTTCTGACAGGATCAATTTCAAGATGGCTCTTCCCTGATACTATGAGGATGCTCTTCTCATTTTGTTTTTCTGATAGGATAGCATCAATTATCTCCTCGGACCACATGATCTTTGCCTTTCCCTCTTCAATTCTGGGCTCAACAATCAACACTCCCATTTCCTTGAGAGTGTTCAGGTTCCTCTCCATGATCCTATTGTGATACATCTCGAGGTGCATTGCAGGAACAATAACTATCCTGGTATGGGTTCCAATAGCATTTGCAAAAAATGTCTCTGCCACGGAGTCGGCAATTCCATTTGCCATTTTTCCTATCTGGTTGTATGTTGCAGGGCAGACAAGAAGCACAGGTATTTCATTTTCATTCTGAAAAAGGTTTATATGCTCCATCTCTCCTGTCAGTTCTGTAATGGGCTTCTCATCCGCTGCCCATTGTATTGCATCAATTCCTATGATTTTGGATGCTGCATTTGAAACAATCGGGATGACATGAGCTCCTCTTTTCCTGAATTCTCTGATTAAATCCGGCGTCCTGTAAGCAGATATACTTCCGCCTATTGCCATTATGATCCTGTAACCTGTAAGTTCATTTCCACCATTCAATCAAATCACCAATTGGTTGTGAATGTATCCACTGTTTGCACTTTAACCTCTCGTTTGCAATAAGGAGGATTCATTTCTATCTGTAAATAACCCATATTCCATGAGCATACGCTACTTTCTTTCCGTTTGAATCATGCATATCCATCTTTATGAAAGCATGGCTCTTACCACTGGTATCTACTATTGCATCCACTATTGCATATTTACCCTGCAATGGCTTTAGAAAGTCGCAGTTGAAGCTTATGGTGAATCCATTCAGAACCCCTTCAAGGGTGAATATAGAGAGTGATCCGGAAAAATCAAAAAGTGACATTATAGCGCCTCCATTCACCATATCACCAGCCCTCATCATGGTTTCATTCAGGTGCGCTTTCAGTTTTATTCTTCCCCGGTCTGCCTCCTCCAGTTCAAGATGGAATTTTCCCATGTAGTTGTCTTTTTTCATTATTTCCCGAATTCGTTCTATATCCTGCACAAATAAACCCTATCATAGCAAGGATTTTAAGTTCTCGGTGAAAAATATAGGAAATCATATTAACAGTTTCAGTATATTTGTGACATGGAAGCGCCAACATCCAGACTAGAGAAAGTCACGGAGATGTTGAAACTCTTTGGACTGTCCTCGTATGAGGCACAGGGTTTCTCTGCCCTTGTATATTTGGGGGTTGCAAATGCAGATGAAATTGCAGACACGGCCAAGATACCAAGGACATCAGCCTATAAAGTACTGGAATCTCTCGTGGAAAAAGGATACGCAAAGGAGACTGAAGGAAGACCAAAAATGTACAAGCCACAGAACCTTGACAGCATCAGAAATAATATTGAGATGAGGATACAGGAACTCTTTTCAGAAATGAGGGCCATGCAGGAGGAACTGCCTTCAAAAGGAGATCCACAACTCGTCTACACAATATATGGAAGAAACAAGGTCATGAACAAGATATCTGAACTGATCAACCTTGCGGAAAAAGAACTATTCATATGCACTCCCATGGTGAAGGAGATGAGGGTGGAAATGAAGAAGAATATTGAAAATGCTTTAAGGAGAGGAGTGAAGGTTGTATTTGTTGCTCCTCCAAACAAAAGAACACCACACAATGTGCAGTCTTTTACAAAAGACAGCCTCATAGCTACTGACGTAGTTGCAGACAAGACAAGGGCCCTTCTGGCGGGGCCTGACCTGAGTGCATGTGGTTATACAGACAATCCTGCTCTTGCAATGCATGTATACCAGTTTGTACAGATGATTATAGATGTAAGTGAAATGCACAGCACAGGAGAAATCGGAAATGAAAGTAACTGAAACTCACAACATGGGAGGACATCTTTCCACCTCACCATCACTTGACAAGACCCCTGAAAATGCGAAGGGATTCGATTTCAGATCCTTCCAGATTTTTTCAAAGAACCAGATGCAGTGGAAGGCAAAGCCACTGGATGAGAAGGTATCCAGATCATTCAAGATCAACAGGAAGGAGAAAGGAATAGAGTCAGTGATGATACATGCATCATATCTATTGAATACAGCTTCAAGCGATGAGGAATTGAGGAAAAAGGTAAAGGATGCATTCATCATTGAGATTGAAAGGGCAGACTTTCTTGGGGTAGATCTGTTGACATTTCATCCAGGCTCTTTTAAGGAGGCCACACTTGAGACTGGAATAAAAAATGTTGGAAATATGCTCAATGATGTCATAAAGAAGGAACAGAATGTCACTGTTCTCATAGAGAATTCTGCGGGGCAAGGAAACAGTGTGGGCAAGACATTCCATGACATAAGCCTGATACTGGAACAGGTAAAATATAAGGAGAAGGTTGGAATATGCCTTGATACATGTCATGCATGGGCTGCAGGATATGATATTGCCACAGAAGATGGATATGGGAAAATGATTCAGGAAATAAAAGATACTGTCGGACTTGAAAAGATTAAGGGATTTCACCTTAATGATAGCAAGAAAGGTCGAGGGGAAAAAACTGACAGACATGAGCAGATAGGAATAGGAACCATAGGAGTGGAAGGTTTCAGGCATCTCATGGAGGACAGGAATTTTTTCAGGACACCGATGATTATGGAGACACCACTGGGGGAAGCAGGATATATGCAGGATCTGAACAATCTTGAGAAACTTTTTGAGTAATGATTTAAGGTGATAGTTAGAACGTTCAGGCCTCTCATATACCGGGATGGCATAGGAAGGGTTACATCGCCTCCCTTTGATATAATAGGCGAAGAAAACGGAACAAAATTGTTGGAGAATCCATACAATATAATGAATCTCATGCCCGGTTCTTCAAAAAAGGATCCTTTCATCACCATTCAGGAATGGCTTGAGAAAGGAATCATATCAAGGCAGAATGAATCCCTGATTCTCCTGAAACAGATAATAAACACGGGTAAAGAGACGAAGGAAAGATTTGGAGTAATAGGACTCATCGATCTCAGGAATAGTGAGAACAGGCTGAAAATACATGAAAACGTAATTCCCGATTATGTCGAAGAGAGAAAGGAAATGATCAGGACAATGGATGCCCAGATTGAGCCTGTATTCGTCGTTACAGATTCAATTAGACTTCATGATATACTTGTCGGAATATCTTCAGAATTGGGTTGTACCAGATCGTATGAAGAACCGGATGGCATATGGAACAGTATTTGCGTAGTTGAGGACAGGGAAAAGATATCAGTTATTATGAATGAGCTCAGGGGGAAAACAGGAATAATAGCAGATGGGCACCACAGGACAAAAGCTATGTCGGAACTTTCTGAGGAAAAAGGAGCCAATGAATTATGTTTCAACAACCTTCTGGTGTATGTAACTTCCATAAGAGACAATGCCACCGAAATAGGGCCCGTCCACAGAATCGTGAAAAAATGGCCAGGATTTCTGGAGGACGTAAAGTCAGTATTTGACGTGCATGATCACAGTATAGATTCTCAGATATGCCTAATGTGTGAAGGCAAAATTTATTCCCTTAAGCACAAGCAGACAGGGAAGCATGCTGCAGATTCATTCATGGTCAACGATCTTTTCAACATTGCGAGGGAAAAGGGATATGATCCTGAAATAACTTACTGGCCATTCCGGGAAGCTGCTATCAAGCATATGAATGGAAGAAAGGATCTTGCTTGCATTCTCATGCCTCCCTTTGAGAAAGATCAATTCATCAGTATCGTGGAGAATGGAATGACATTGCCGCCCAAATCTACATATTTTTATCCAAAAATTCCATCTGGTATAACATTCTATCCAATGTGGCCCGAAATGTGCCACTGTAGCTCAGCAGGTAGAGCAGCTGATTCGTAATCAGCAGGTCGGGGGTTCAAATCCCTCCAGTGGCTTATCCTTTAAAATACGGTATTTTTAACATATTGTGCATGGTAATTTTTCACTGCATTCAAATATTTACTTCCTTGTAAATTTTCACTGATAGAATAGTTCATTTTTTCTTTATTTTCGATAACTTTTCGCCTATTCATAAATGGGATTTTGTTCCTACTTAATTATACATAATCTTCAGTATAGCAAACCATACAAATTTTTCATGTCCAGCCAGTGATTTTAACCATCTCCAAAGTGTTGTAAACTCTTCTCAAATTAGTTTTCAAAGCTACATGAAAATTACAGTCAAGGACTTTTGTGACTATTAACAAGGGTCGAATTTTTCAGTATAATAAGCTATGTGTAATATGGCGTCAGAATATTCTTAGAATTTCCACTACATTTCTTATCTTAATATCCCTATGAACCCCGTGATATTCCTCTTGTTTCAATAACGTGAGTCGGTGATCAATAACTTATTAATGTAATGGAACATTCCACTATGGTAACAAT
>JAKAWU010000027.1 GCA_021816965.1 Thermoplasmata archaeon
ACGGAATATCCTTTGTTTTTTGTGTAAATATAGAATGAAATTGTCGACATCATCTCTCCAAGGGAAAGAAATCTTTCAAGATCATTCATAATTAAAGACTCCATGAACTCATCATATGATCCTGCACCATTGAACCTTGATAATAGCTCCAGAAACGTCTCTCCGGAATCATTCATGCATGAAGACAGCATAGACAAGTGCCAGTTTATCAAATCCATTAATCCAGAAATTCTCTCCATGTTTCCCTCGTTCCATATCCTGTAAAGGCTATCCGTGACACCTGAAAACGCGCTGAAAACTAAAATTTTTTTCCCAGCTTCCTCCACAATGCCGTCAAGTCCATTCAGAGATGAATAATCTCTTAAGCACGATCCTCCAATTTTATACACTTTCACAGGAATCCCTCCCTATGCAGAAATTCTGCGTTGAGAATGGATGAACCTGCAGCACCCCTGACTATATTATGTATCAGTGAGATGAAGGAAACCATGTTCCCTTTTATACTGAAATGCCCCACAGAAACGGGCATACCTGAAGTGAGGAAGTTTTTGCCTGCATTCAGATCAAGATTAGTATGGGGTCTCTCCGGAGAATCATGAAAAATAACAGAATTGTAAGGCAGAGAAGGAAGATTTTTTCCAGCAATCTTTCCATTTCTGAAATTTCTGAATGAGTTTTTCACATCATTTTCTTCTACATTTTCTTGTAGTTCTACAAATACTGCCTCTGTATGCCCATCCCTCACGGGAATTCTTGTGCATATGGGATTTACTGAAATTTCTGAAGGTTCAATAGCATTATTATGGACTGTGCCAAAAATTTTCTTTGTCTCAGAAGAAATCTTCTTTTCCTCACCAGGTATATGGGGATAAACGCAGGAGATGACATCAAGTGCAGGTATACCGGGATATCCCGCACCACTGACAGCCTGCATAGTTGTGACATCAATTTTTTTCATTCTCAGTTCCATGAGGGGCGCAACCGAAAGTGCGAGGCTAATAGTGCTGCAGTTTCCATTTGCGACGATGAAACCATTATTTTTACCCACCAGGATCATATGCTCCCTGTTTATTTCAGGAACAAGTATTGGGACATCCTGGCGCATTCTGTTCCCTGAAGCATTTGTGAACACTCTCTGTCCTTTCCATGACAATTCCAGCTCAATAGTGGATGCGGTTTTCTCACTGACAGCACTGAATATCAGGTCATATTTTTTGGATAAGATGGAATCTATATCTGTCTTTTCAACACCCAAATCGGGGAGTGCATCATTCCCTGCAAGATCCTGAAATGTGATATCAGGTCGATTTTCTGACGCATAGAGTCCACCAATCTCAAAATATGGATGAACTGCAAGTCTCCTGCAAAATTCCTTCCCAACAAGGCCTGTTGAGCCTATTACACAGACCTTCAGTTTATCCAAATATTATACCTCCATGTGTAAAGGAATAGCATCCCCCTGTATTTCATAGATGACCAGAATTTGTGTTTGTATATCCTTATTATCTCATAATAAATTATTCAAGAGAATAACACTAACAACTTATTACCGAGGATAAGAAAAAATAACAACAGGTAAATGTATATTTTAAAAGGAGATTCACAGGCATGGAGACACCGGGAATAGAAGAATTCATAGCGAGAGCAAAGAGGAATACTTATGCTTCAGGGGAAGGAAAGGAGAAAAATCCCAAAGTTGAAGGATCGGTTGAGCTATTTTACAGGTCGGGAAAATATTCATACAGGGACATTTACTTCGGGGGAAAATACTTCAATGGCATTGAAACTATTTACCTGAATGAAAAACCGGTGTGGGGAATGGTGTATTCAGGGGGCCTCACTGGGGGGAATGCAGGACAGGTATACGAATTCCTGAAGAAATGTCTATATCTTGTGGATGAAGAGGCCCCTTTCAGGGGACCGAAATCATACAATAATGGGGAATTCTATTATTCAAATCAGTATGAAGGAGACTTTGACCACTTCATTGGATACGAGAACATAGAGATGCTTGACGATCTGGTGTATGAACTCCATTATTCAGGAGGATCAATCATACAATGATGGACAGCAACATTAACAATCTCATGAAGAAGATAATGGACCAGATTGAGATGTATGAAAAACTCAAGGCAGATCTGGACATAGAAATCAATGTCCTTGCTGAAAGTGCAAGTACTCATGGAGAATCCCTCAGGAAGATCAGGAGAGACTATGTTAGAAGCAATGAACTCATAGGAGAACTGGAGGAGATGCGATGAATATTGAAACACTGCAGAAGATAATCTCTCTTAACATCAGAGAAAAGAGCATTTTGGAAAGCAATCTGGAAATATTTGGGGAAGTTGTGGAGAAACTTGAGAAAGTGCACGTTGAATATATGGAAAATTTAAGGGAGAAAGCATACCTTCAAGGAAGGATAGCATCCATGATTTATGATTCATATGAGGAATTCATGAAGGTACATGAAAATGCGGTTATACTTTCCGGAATGATCGCAGATCTGGAGATACAGGGAAAATTGAGCAGGAATTCTATAAAGGGAGACATTCCCCGCATCCTGGAAAAATATCTGATGCTCAAGCATCATTGAACTACAATAGTAAGATTGAGAGGGCCCGCATAATTCTCTGGAAGTGCTTTTACAACTATACTTATGTAAATTGTCCCATGGTTGTTTAAGGCTACGGCTCCAGACAATATTGCATTGAATCCGTTACTGGAATTCAAATGCTTGATATATACTGGAAGGGAAGCAGAAGAAGGTACGTAAAGGGGAACTGTTATAGTATAGAGGGAACCAGAATTCATGGTATCCTTCCCGTAAGCAACAGAATAGCTCTCATTGAATGAGCCAGTAACATTAACATTTATCTGCTGGATGTTCACCGTGCCCTGTTGGAAAGAATTCACTGCGAAAAGAATCGTAAATGACAGAATGATTGTGAAAATGGAGGCTGCAACTATTTTCTTTCCTGCATTAGACTTGATCCATGGCCTCTGTATCTCCAGTGGAATCATGAAAGGAAATCTATTGAATCAATATAAAGCATATTCTTGATGAATGGAACTGAAATAGAGGGACATGTTTACACGTTTTCAAAACTTATAAATAAAAATGTAATGAACCCACATGAAATCATCAGACTTCACAGATGCATTGACCGTAGGGCAGAAAACCTACAGGTACATATCATTCAAGAAACTTGCGGAAAGAAGGAAGGATTTTGGGAGACTTCCTATTTCTATAAGGATATCTATAGAGTCAGTTGCAAGAAATGTCGGGGAAGGTGCTGTGGGAGAAGAGGATCTAAAGAATATACTTTCATGGGATGCAAAAGATACAGGAGAATATGAAATACCACTGACAGTTGCCCGTGTGGCAATGCAAGACTTCACTGGTGTTCCTGCAGTTGTAGATCTAGCATCCATGAGGGATACATTCAAGAAAATGAAAAAAAACCCAGAGGAAATAGGGCCCAGAGTACCAGTTGATCTTGTGATAGATCATTCTGTGCAGGTTGATTATTACGGAACTGAAGATGCGCTGAAACTTAACTCGGAACTTGAGTTTGAAAGAAATGCAGAAAGATACAGGTTCCTGAAATGGGCGCAGGGTGCAATGAAAAACCTGAAAATAATACCCCCTTCCACAGGAATTATTCATCAGGTGAATCTTGAGTATCTTGCAAAGGTTGTGCAGACTTCCACAGTGAATGGGCAGGAGTGGGCATACTTTGACACTCTTGTGGGAACAGATTCACACACAACAATGGTGAACGGACTCGGAGTTCTGGGTTGGGGAGTTGGAGGCATTGAGGCAGAGGCGGCAATGCTGGGCCAGCCTGTAACAATCCTCTCACCAATGGTCATGGGAGTGAACATCCATGGGGAGCCAAGGGAGGGAGTCACAGCAACGGATATTGTCCTCACTCTTACCGAGATACTGAGGAAGAGCAATGTTGTGGGAAAGTTTATAGAATTTTACGGTTCAGGAGTGTCAAAGTTATCCCTTCCCGACAGGGCCACAATTTCAAACATGTGTCCTGAATATGGTGCGACCTGTGCACTTTTCCCTGTCGATGATGAGACAATCAACTATCTCAGGCTGACGGGCAGACCTGAGGAACAGATTCAGCTAGTGAAGGAATACTTCACACTTCAGGGATTATATGGAGTCCAGAAGGGAATTGACTATTCAGAGGTCATAGATTTTGATCTTTCCCAGGTAAGGAGCACCATAGCCGGGCCCAAGCTCCCTCAACAGAAAGTCCCACTTGAAAAGTCCAGGGACAGTTTTCTTTCATTCCTCGAGGAAAGTGGTTTCAACTTCAGGGAAGGAAAGAATTCACAAGTTGCAGTTTCAGTCAGAAATGTTCCTGTAATGATTAACGGGCAAGGGGGGGAGACAATAAAAGACGGAGACATTGTAATTGCAGCCATCACAAGCTGTACAAACACTTCAAACCCCAGAGTAATGATGGGAGCAGGTCTTCTTGCGAAGAAAGCTGTAGAATTGGGACTCAGAGTCAACAGGAAGGTGAAAACCAGCCTTGCACCAGGCTCAAGGGTTGTTTCAGAGTATCTCCAAAACAGTGATCTCCAGAAGTATCTTGATCAGCTTGGCTTCAACGTTACAGGATTTGGATGCACCACATGCATAGGAAACAGCGGACCCCTTGATCCTAACATTGAAAATGCCATAACAGAAAACAACCTTTTCAGTGTTGCTGTTCTATCAGGAAACAGGAACTTTGAAGCCAGAATACACAGAAATGTCAAGGCAAACTACCTCATGTCTCCACCGTTGGTTGTTGCCTTCGCAATCGCAGGCACAATCCTGATCGATATGGAGAAGGAACCGCTTGGAATGGATTCCAAGGGAAACCCTGTATTCCTGAAGGATATATGGCCCTCAGAGAAGGAGATAGATGCAATAATTGCAGGAAACATAAGCAGAGATCTCTTTGTAGGCAACTACTCAAGGATAAACGGTTTCAGCGATCTTTGGAACAAGATGGAATCTCCCAGTGGAATGATGTATTCATGGGACAAAAAGAGCACGTACATAAGAAATCCCCCATTCTTCAACGATTTCACAGAGAAAGTTCCTGATTATGTTCCCACAATTCAGAATGCCAGGATACTGGCAGTTTTTGGAGATTCAGTCACCACTGATCACATATCACCTGCTGGTTCCATATCCAAAAACTCCCCTGCAGGAAAATACCTTATCAGCAATTCAGTCAAACCTGAAGATTTCAACTCGTTTGGATCCAGGCGAGGAAATCATGAGGTCATGATGAGAGGAACATTTGGAAACAACAGGATAATGAATCTGCTCTCCAGCAAAGAAGGCCCCTATACAAGGACTGAGGAGAATGGACCAGAACAGTGGATATTTGACGTTTCTGAGCAGTACATCGGTAAAGGCATCCCTTCAGTGGTGTTTGCGGGGAAAGAATATGGAACGGGTTCCTCAAGAGACTGGGCAGCAAAAGGCCCTCAACTCCTTGGAGTCAGGGCTATTGTAGCAAAAAGTTACGAGAGGATACACAGGAGCAACCTCATCGGAATGGGAATACTTCCACTCCAGTTCATGCAGGGAAGGGATTTTGCAGATATGCAGATCGATCCATACGCTCCCCTGAATATTGAACTTCCACAGAAAATTGAGCCGCAGACAGAGGCCAGGTTGAAATACAGGGGAAAAGACGGAAATGATCATGAGGAAATGCTGAGCATCAGGCTGGATACGCCTGTGGAAGTAAGCTACTATCTTAATGGCGGCATACTTCAGTATGTCATGAGAAATATGAAAGAGTCACTGTGACATCATCTCCCAATTTTCTCAAGTAGCTTCGCACTTCAAAGGTTGTTGGCGGAATCTCCTTGGGTTGATTTTTCTACTGTGAGAATTCGCAAAAGTTAAAACTCCAAACCTTAACATATTTATTATTTTTCTCAGTGAACTATTTCAGATCTTTAAAGAAATGTGAAATTGAGATAAACACATTTCAAGACTGAAAAGGTTCGGGAAAAGAAGTTACTGCATCCAGAACTTCCTTTCGGATCAGGAACTGGTTTTCCATGCTTCCATTGAAGATCATCCTTCTCACATCTGTTCCACTGAATCCGATCTTATTGCCCTGATCATGCCCACAATTTTCTGAAAATGAAAATTCCTCACAACCTCTGCAGTAACTGGCAGTATTGAATTTCATCAGTTCTATGCCAAGATCGGGAAATGCTTCACAGTTTTTCTGTGCATCGAACGCACCATAGTAATTTCCAACACCTGCATGATCCCTTCCTATAATGAAATGGGAAGCGCCAAAATTTTTCCTCATTATGGCATGAAGTAGAGCCTCTCTGGGTCCTGCATATTGCATTTCATAATTCAGGGGGGCCACCAGTATCCTCTCTTTTGGGTAATGTGAATTCACTAACGCATCATATGATTTCACTATGACTTCATCATTAAAATCTCCACTCTTCTTCTTTCCAATCACTGGATTTATGAATAAACCATCTGTGGAATCAAGCGCCCTCATGTGCATGAATTCGTGGCCCCTGTGGGGTATATTTCTTGTCTGGAATGCCGTTACGGTTTTCCACCCTGCTTTTTTGAAATATTCTCTAGTTTCATCAGGGCATAAAACTCTGTGAGCAAAGGGCAGATTATATGGAAAAACCTTTATAAATTCTCCGGAAAGATAAAGATTCCCGTTACTGAGAAACTTTTCAAATCCCGGATGAGAAGTATCCTCTGTCTGGAATATTTTCCTTCCAGCATATACAGGATCAATACTGAATTTTTGATTGATCTTAAGTATAGCTATGGGTCCTGAGGCATCCTTGAGAATAACTTCATCGCCATCCATAACTTGTCTGAAGTTTTCCTGACAAATGGGAAGCATGATCGGAATTGGCCATATGGTGCCATTTGGCAGTCTCTGCCCCTTCAATATTGTCTCGATCTCATTGCTGGAGTGGAAACCTTTCAGAGGACTGTAGACTCCGGTTGAAACAAGCCTTGCAGTTGTCCTGATGCTGTTTGGGACATCAACATACTGTGAATCTGAAAATTCAGAACAAATAGAGATATTTTCTTCAGGAATTGAAATTAAGCTTCCACCATGAGGTTCGGGAATCATAAGGACTTCACATCCTGTTCATTGATGTGATGGGTTTCATGACTCATCCTGTGAAGTCCACACTCCTTTTTCCCAGTCTCCCACCACCACCTTCCTGCTCTGGAATCCTCGCCAGGCAGAATGGCTCTAGTACATGGAGCACATCCAATACTTGGAAAACCTCTGTCATGCAGAGAATTGTATGGAATACTGTTCTCTCTAATGTATGCCCACACCTGTTCCACCGTCCAGTCAGCAAGGGGATTAATCTTGATCATCCAGTCCCGGTCAGGATCTTCCATTATTTTTCGAATATTTGATCTATCTACTGATTGTTCCTTTCTCAGTCCCGTGATCCATGCCTTTCTTTTGATTAGTTCAATGTTCAGGGGTATAACTTTTCTTATTTCGCAGCACTTTTTTCTCAGTTCCACAGATCTGTAAAATAGATTTGGTCCGTAATCCCTCGTAATTTCATTCAGTCCATCTGAATCGGGGTGCAGAAATTTAATGTTGAATCCATAGTCTTGAATCACCTGATCAATCAACTGATATGTTTCTTCATTAAGTCTTCCTGTGTCGAGCGTGATAATATCAGGAATTATGGAATCCTTTTCCCTGAGTGTGGAAAGAAGGTGAAGTATGACCATATCCTCTGCTCCAAAGCTGCATGAAAAAACGGCATCCTTTCCGAATCTGTTCATTGTCCAGGCAAGTGTCTCAAGGGATGAATATTCTTCACTTCCTGCTGCAAAAATATCGTTGTTTACCACATATCCGAATTCTGAGTAAATATTTAATGCAATTCATATACTTAAATTATGATAGAAATATGAAATAGTTTCATATTTTTTTAATGTTTATATTGATATAAATTCATATAGCAATTTAACATATTCTGTCATGGGTCTTTTCCTGAATGAGGTCATAAATGCATCAAGGCCAAAACCGCATAAAGAGGGCCAGACAATGGTGTTGGATAGGATTTCTGCCAATCCCTCCTCCTTTGCAGAATCCATTTCCCAGTACATAGATGTTGCAAAGATAGGATGGGGAATTCCCTTCCTGCTGGACACAGAATTTCTTGACAGGTGGATCAATGCATGGAATGAACTGGGAGTGAGTGTTTCCAATGGCGGAACACTGCTGGAATATTGCGTTACGAAACAGAAACAGGAAAAGTGTATCCGTTCCCTTCACACACACGGATTCAGGACATTTGAAATCAGTGAGGGAATCATCGAGATTCCCGGCAACGAGAAGAAAGAAATGGCAGAACTTGCAAGATCTCTGGGAATGAGACTGCACATAGAAGTGGGGAAAAAAGACCTGAGGAATCAGCTTACCCTGAATGCAACACTGGAGAAAATAGGGGCAGCTATGGATCTGGACCCTGACATCGTTATAGTGGAAGGAAGGGAATCAGGCAAGGGTGTAGCAATCTATGATGAATCTGGAAAAATAAAGTGGGATTGGGTGGATGCGATCATTTCTGAGTTTGGAATGAAGAAGATAATGTTTGAAGCACCGCAGGAAGTTCAACAAACGGAACTAATAATAAGACTGGGAAAGGAAGTGAATCTTGGGAACATAGCCCTGGGGAGTGTGGCTGCTCTTGAATCCCAGAGGCAGAGCATAAGGGGAGACACCTTCGGGGTTCATCCAAGGCAACCTGATATCAATGGGGGCCCTTCTCCCAGGTTTGTTTTTTTCATTATTAGTACACATGGAGCAATAGATCAGGAGAAGATAATGAATCTGACAGGACTCAACAGGAGGACAACACAAAATTCACTTGCATCTCTAATCAGACAGGGCCTCATAAGGGAGACCAGAGATATGACAGATCTGAGGAAGAAACTCTATTCTTTGAATTCATAACCTTGTTTGCTTAAATGAAAAACATAATATATATAATTCCATTCGCACCGTATGGATAATACTACCAGTTCAAAGAGATACTGCCATAGATGTGGAAATGAAATTCCACAGGGAGATTTTTGCCCAGTTTGTGGGGCAAAGCAATTGTCTTTAACAAAAGGATCATCATGGGGCAATATGGATCGCGAGGCTATGAGAAATTTTAGAATTGCCTCTGCTATAATGATTCTAGCCCAGATCAGTTCAGTTCCCTTAGTTTTCTCTTCCTTTTTAGGTGGAAGCTTGGTTCCTACAACACAGAATAGTCCGAACTTATCGGGGTTTTTCTTTATAATTGGAATAGTTGTGCTTGCCACCTCCCTTATTGCTGTAGCGGGGATGTACTTCTACAGCAAATCTTTTAAAGAATTAATGGAAAAAGACAATAGAGGTTTCTCCTTCCCACACACTTCAGCATTGATTCTTATATTTATTGGAGTAGTATTGGGATTACTTTATTTTGTATTGCTATCTACCATAGCAAGCTTTACTACATCCACAGCAACATCGGGACCCCCATCCGGGTTTGGTACTATGATTGCCATTCTGGGATTGATGGGAATTTTCGGCATAATTGCACTTGTATGTGCGATAGGAGTATTGATCGGTCAATGGAGAGTTGGATCTGAATATAATTCTGATCTTATACATATTGGTGTTATCCTGTCAATCATTCCAGTTTTATCAGTAATTGGTTCCATACTCTTTTTTATTGCCTCATCAAAAATATTAAACAGCATTGCCCCCACAGAGGAAGGGCCTATCTCCTCTGTATGATCCCATAATTCCAATGGGGAGTATGAACCCAATTCGGAGATTAACTATCTTCGAATTTATATATTTACTTTTAAAAAAGCAAGATCACTTCAAAGCGTTTTCCCGGTGAATACATCAATCCCTGTTCATAGATACAATCAGCTCTTTCTATTTTATCAGTTTCCCGGTTGCTATTTTCCACATGTACAGATCAAGTATCCCTGGTTCCATTGAAAATTCCTCCGCCTTTTTCCTGATTATCCTTTCCATCTCATAATATCTTTTCCTGTTCAGTGGTTTATTTTCAACATTGAGTCCAGATGTGACCATCCTTATTATGTGCTTATCCAGTATGGCAAAGGAGAATACGCCGCAATTTCTCAGGAAGTGTGAAGCTTCTTTGTAGCCTATTCCAGTAAGCTTTTCTACAAGGAATTCCCTTGCTGCCCATGGATCGGGGTGATTCAGAATCATGGGAAGTTCCATGGCAACCCACCTGTTTGAAGTTATATATCTGCTCCTGGTGTTGTAGAACCTGTATCTGGCATTTTTCAGGGCATTCCTAAGGTCCTCCTCGCTCATATCAATGAAAGGCCTTGGGCCCAGTTGACCCTGCATATTTATACCCAGTTCAGCGGATGTGTTTGCTGTGAGGATGCAGAAACTGAGTTCGAAAAATAATTTTTCAGGATCACCATTCCTGAATGACCTGAATTCCTCTACCTTCTTTTGCACTTCAAGCCTGAAATCAGAATCCATTAACTCTGAAACCCTTCTTTCCCAGTCTTCAGACATTTCATCCCACAATGAGAATCTTTATCAAAAAGTCTTGCATCTATAGAATAATGAAAATATACGCAGAACCGGATTCCGGTATTGATCCTGTTCTTGAATTTATCAGAAGAAGCAGGGGTAACCTTAACATGAACTATTATCTCCTTGACCAGAAAGATGTAATAAAGGAAATAGAAAAGGCTGTCAGCAGGAAAGTAAAGGTGAGAATCATAGTTGATGGGCATCCATACGGAGGAAATCAGGGTGAAAGCATAGATGCCCTTCGAAAAACCGGAGCGCAGGTCAATTTTTCTCCCTCAAGGTTTGATGGTGATGAAGTTTTTGATCATGCAAAATACATGTTTAATGAGAGCGAATATATGATCGGTACTGCAAACCTCACACAGGATGCCTTTTCTAAAAACCGGGAATATTTAGTGGAAGGAAGTGAAAAGAAGATCTACAGATCATTGATGAGTATATTCGAGTCTGACTGGGATGGAAAAAGAGCAGGAATATATGCAAGAAAATATCTTGTTGTTTCTCCAGATTCCCAGAACACATTGCTGGAAATCATAAGGGGGGCCAGCAAACTTGATATTGAAACTGAGGAGCTTGGAGACGATAAAGCAGTTATCGAAGCCCTTGGAGCAAAAGGGAAAAAAGCAAGAATCATTCTTCCCTCCAGTGTATCTCCTGCTGACAAGCAGAACGTCAGGGAACTCATGGAAAGGAATGTGAATATAAGATACTCCCCTGCTGAAGAACTTTATATGCATGCAAAAATGATAAACACCGGGAGAACGGTATTTATTGGATCGCAGAATTTTTCATCCACCAGCCTGATGAAGAACAGGGAAGTGGGAATAATAATTAGGAAAGGAGGTCTGAAAAGATTCGCAGCTGCGCATTTCTCTTCAGACTGGAAAAAATCCTATGAACCGGGAAAAAAGCCAAAGGGAAAGAGAAATTAAGCTTCATCCACATATTCCTTATATAAAGGAATCTTGAATTTCACCCCTTTTTTCAGTATCTCCCTTGAACTTTCGTAACCTGCATCTGCATGCCTTATGACTCCAATTCCGGGATCTGCATTAAGGACTTTTCTCGCTTTTTCTTCTGCATCCTTTGTGCCATCTACCACAAGAACAAATCCTGCATGTATTGCATTTCCTATGCCTGTACCACCGCCATGGTGAAGTGATACCCATGTTGCACCAGATGCAATATTGAGCATCGCATTGAGAACGGGCCAGTCTGCAATGGCATCACTTCCATCCTTCATGTTCTCGGTTTCCCTGTATGGAGATGCAACAGATCCAGTGTCATGATGATCCCTGCCTATGGCGACGGGTGCTGTCACCTCTCCACTCTTCACAAGATCATTTATGAGGACGCCTATCTTCTCCCTTTCACCGTATGCTGCATAGCATATCCTTGCAGGAAGGCCCTGGAACTTCACATTTTCCCTTGCAAGCTTCAACCATTTTACAAGAGATTCGTTGTAGCCTAGATGATATTCAAGTTCTTTATCAATCCTGAATATGTCTTCAGGATTGCCTGAGAGTGCAACCCATCTGAAAGGCCCCGAACCAACCGCAAAAAGATCCCTGATGTATGCGGGAACATATCCCTGAATCTCGAAGGCTCTATTCTCTCCACCTTCTTTAGCCCTGGTTCTCAGATTGTTTCCATAATCAAACACCTTTGAACCCTTTTCCTTCAAGGATATTATTGCCTGTACTTCTTTAACGATGGATGCATACACAGCTTCCCGGTATTTCACGGGATTTTCCACCCTGAATTTTTCCGCAGACTTAGGGGAATAACCTTCTGGAATGTATCCAATGTTTATGTCGTGTGCAGCGGTCTGATCTGTAACAATGTCAGGCACAATTCCTCTTTTGAGGATCTCCTGGTAAACCGTGGATGCATTCCCAAGGAGCCCAATTGAGAGGGGTTTTCTTGCGTGAACGTATTCATCCTTTATTCTCAGTGCCTCATCCAGGTCATGGGCCTGGACGTCCAGATATTTCCCTTTGAGTCTCCTGTCTATCTTGTCCTGATCGACATCAACTATGATTCCAACTCCATTGTTCATGGTGATGGCAAGTGGCTGTGCCCCTCCCATTTCTCCCAACCCAGAAGAGAGAACCCATTTTCCAGCAAGGCTGTCCACTCCAAATTCCTTCTTTGCAATGGCATGAAGGGTTTCATAGGTTCCCTGCAGTATGCCCTGTGATCCAATGTATATCCAGCTCCCTGCAGTCATCTGCCCAAACATTGTGAGGCCCCTCTTCTCGAGATCCCAGAATATATCATCAGTTGCCCATTTTGGGACTATCTGTGCATTTGATATGAGCACTCTGGGAGCATCCTTCGAAGTCTTGAATGCTCCTACCGGTTTTCCTGATTGTATCAAAAGTGTTTCGTCGGTGTAAAGTTCCCTCAGCATGGAAATAATTTCATCAAAATCTCTCCACGTTCTTGCTGCCTTCCCCCTTCCTCCATAGACTATGAGGTTATCAGGATCTCTTGCAACCTCAGGATCAAGATTGTTCATAATAAGCCTGTAGGCAGCCTCCTGCTGCCATCCTCTTGTATTCAGGGTTCTGCCTCTTGGGGCCCTTATCACTCTCTTATTTTCCATGACTGTTTATTCTTATATGAGTTTTAATTTTTTCATACTAACAGGACAACAATCCAAAATGAGCCACTATTGGATAGCCGAAGAAGTTTTCGCAACCGAACATTAGTATTTAAAAAATCTAATGTATGATATGCCGTGAGCCGGGATTGAACCAGCGACCCCCAGATCTTCAGTCTGGTGCTCTCCCTACTGAGCTATCACGGCTATGAAATCAGGCTCATGATTATGATAATTTATTTAATCTTTAAGGAAACTGCAGTCGAGAAATGCCAAGAATTTTAAGCCCTTATGCGGTACCCTTTTTATGATACCTGGAAAGATGAATTCCAGAGAAATGAGAAGAATGATGCAACAGATGGGTATTAAATCCACTGAGATGGCAGATGTTAAAAGAGTTGTAATGGAAGCCGATGGAAAAAAATACATTATAGATTCCCCGCAGGTTATTGCCATAGAGGCTCAGGGACAGAAATCATTCCAGATAACTGGAAACATGAAGGAAGTGAATGTCACACAGGCCCCATCACAGAAGGAAAAACAGGCTACCTTTCCTGCAGAAGACATTAAGCTTGTGGTTGAACAGACATCATGCACAACTGAAAAAGCCATAGAGGCATTGAAGAAGGCAGAGGGAGAACCTGCAGAAGCCATCATGTTCATACTTTCAGAGAAAAGCGGTCAGTGAATCAATACCGGCATCCGATCTATAAAGAAGATGGTGTAATCTTGGAAAGGCAAAAACATGCGGAACTGAATTTTTCTAAAATATTGAAGAGATACATGCCAGATGAAAACGAGAAAAGAAAGAAGCATGATATTGCTGAAGATATAATGAAGAGGCTCTCTTCAGAAATCGAGAAGAGAGGAATTGATGCAGACACGGTTCTCGTAGGTTCCCTTGCAAGAGGGACTGCATTGAAGAACAGTGATGTGGACATTTTCATACGATTTTCAAGGAATTATGAGAGAGCAAAGATGGAGAGACTTGGTATCGAACTTGGATTTTCAATTTTCCCTGATGCAACTCCAAAATATGCTGAGCATCCTTATGTTTCTTCTGTGGTCAAAGGAACAAAGGTGGACATAGTCCCCTGTTATAGAATTGAGTTCAATACTCCTATAATATCATCAGTGGATAGAACCCCTCTCCATACTCAGTATATGAAGGAAAAACTTACAGATAAAAGTATAGGGGAAGTGATTCTCCTCAAGTTGTTTCTCAGAAAGCAGGGCATATATGGTTCAGAACTGAAGACTGAAGGTTTCTCAGGATATGTATGTGAACTCCTAATTCTTCACTTCGGAACATTCAATAATTTCATGGAGCACATGTCAGGACTGAGTGGGAGGCTTGTAATCCAGGATCATGTTAAGGAATTTCAATCCCCGGTGGTGATTATAGATCCTGTAGATCTCTCAAGAAACGCAGGGGCAGCCGTGAGTAACGACAGTCTCTCTATTCTCAAGGCAGCATCAAAATTCTTCCTGCTGCAGCCTACTGAAGAGTATTTCTACTATGATGAAAATGAGAATATTGAGCCAGTAAACCATGAGAGGGGAACATATTTCTTGACACTTGTCATAAAGAGACCTGATATAATAGACGACATTCTCTTCCCACAGGTGCAACTCATGAGAAGAAAACTTGGTGAATTTGCCAAAAACCAGAACCTTCCGATTCTGAATATATTCGATCATGTAGAGGAAAAAACAGTCACAATACTCATGGAATTCGCCTCTCCTGCACTTCCTTCCATAGAGAAAAAAACTGGGCCCCCAGCAGGGAATATGAATGTCGTATCCTTCATTGAAAAGCATATAAAATCTCCGGATTTTGTCAGGGGGCCATATGTGGAGAATGGAAGAATTGTTATTGAAGTGAGAAGAAAAACAACACAATTTAGGGATATACTCATAAACAACCTTGAAAATATTAACTTTGGAAAAAATTTGAACCGGATAAAATCAAGAACATCAATTGTTGACAATCAGGAAGAAATAAAGAAGAGCTATGCTTACAGAGCATTTCTTTCAGTGAAAAGCCCTCATTTACCCGCCGGAAAAGATCTCAAGAAATAGGAGTTCATCGGATGGATTCACGATGCGATCTCCCGTGACCGGAATCCCATTCAGAATTGATATGTATCTCTCACCTGAAAGTTTCATCTTTTCCATTACAGCATCAACAGTCATGCTGGTTTCAATGGAATTCGTCAAACTAGTCCTTCCTTTTATTTTTATCATATCGCACCTACAGCCCCGGGCAGATTCGAACTGCCGTCGCCGGATCCAAAGTCCGATATGTTTGTCCACTACACCACGGGGCTAAAAATTATAAAAAATTGGTTTATGGTGTAATTTTTATAGCTCTAGTGGGGCAGACGCTCTCGCATGCCATACAGAAAATACACTCGTTTTCTCTTACTGGATCGCATTTATCTGTCCTGTATTTTCCATACAGCTCCTGGTCACCTGATATGCTCTTGTCATTTCCTGTGCCCATCTGACCCGGGTTAAGCGCCCATTCATAAAGACTCACCGGACAGACATCCATGCATGCACCATCAGCAATGCATGTTTCCCAATCCACTGCTACCTTTGTTCCGTGTATACCATTTTTTGTTGGATATGGCTTACCATCGGCATCTGTTCTCTCTACACCCTCTGCTCTAACTTCATGTTCGTGGTGTTTTCCTGTAACAGGATAGTTTGTTGTATCTTCTGCAAAATTTTCCTCTATGGGTTTTGGTTTGTAGTCAAGATCCTCTAACTTAACCATTGAATCACCTGACACCATATTATTAGATTGTTATTTAATTATTTGTATGAGGTGTGTTCCAATTCCGCATAAAATAGCAATAAATCTATATATCATGCAAATATCCAGCAATTTTTTAAAATTGGAATATCAGAAATCTTGAAATACCAAAATTTCTGGCAAAGTTTTAAGTTATAATGCAATATCCTTCCATGAGTGAGACCTCTGGGAAAATTTTAGACAGAAAAGGTATAGGAGACTTCACGGCCACACTTATCAGGCAGTTGAAATACAGAAGAAACGATTTCAAATCCATAGGGCCTATGGGAGGATTCACTTCACTAATCGATCTTGGAAATATAGCACTGGCATTTAACACTGATGGAGTTGGAACCAAGGTGATGATTGCTAAAGAAATAAATAAGTACGAGAGTATTGGGATAGATTGCGTTGCAATGAATGTCAACGACACCATCACATGCGGGGCTGAACCCATTGCCATGCTTGATTATCTTTCGCTCAACAATCTGGACACTGGAATTGCAAGGGAGCTTGGAATTGGACTGAATGTGGGGGCCCAGATGGCCAACATATCCATCATTGGAGGAGAGACCGCAATGGTGCCTGATATTGTAACCTCACTTGATGTTGCAGGAAGTGTCATTGGAATCGTTCAAAAAAATCAGATAATCACAGGTGAAAGAATCATGGATGGAGATCTGATATTCAGTCTACAGAGCAGTGGAATTCACTCCAATGGATTTACAACGGTGAGGAAAATTCTTCACGATAACGATATTGGTCTTAACGATAAATTCCCGGGTGAAAACAAGAAAACTGCGGATCTCATCCTTGAACCAACAAGAATTTATGTTAAGGAAATTCTCGATATTCTAAATATAGTGGATATTAAAGGTATGGCAAACATAACAGGTGGAGGGTTCAAGAACATTGTCAGACTCAAGGATATGAAATATGTATTTGACGATCCCGCCGAACCCCAGAATATTTTTAAGAAGCTTCAGGAGCTTGGCAACATGTCCTATTCTCAAATGTATGAGACATTCAATATGGGAACGGGCTTCATGGTTGTTATAGATCAGGACAGTAAGACAGATTTCGTATCTACACTAAAAACGAGAGTCCAGATAAAAGAGATTGGCCATGTGGAAAATGGTACGGGGATAGAGATTCCGAAGTTTGAAACAAATCTTGCCGGGTACTATTAATCCTTAACTTCACCTTTTTTACATAGCATGTCAAATTATCGTTTCTGATTATCTCATAGAAATCTTTTGTTTTACGCATTGGAATTATGATATGGATATCAGATGTATTTATATTCATGGTATGTATATGTGTATTACATGAATACTATTCCAGACTGGGCATTGAAATACAAAACCAGAGGTGTGTATATCCGTAATGTGGGAAACAATTACTACGCTTACAGAACCAGGTCAAAGTGGATCAAAGAGGAGAAGAAGACAAAGACTCTCCCACCTGAATATCTCGGTGTTGTGACCAGGAATGGCATTGTGAGGAAGGATCAGGTCATGGGGATAAGATCCGATTATGAATATGGAAACATTGCACTTCTGTATGGGATCGCAGAAAAGACCATACTGCCGGTGCTGAAGGAAGTATATCCATACCTCTACGAGAGAATAATCAATTATGTAATTCTGAGAAATATACAGCCACTTCCAATGAAATCTATTCGGTACCTGTACGAGAAGACATACCTTTCACGCATGTCTGATGAATCCATGTCTCCTGCTTCCATATCTGGCATGCTTTCCTCCCTTCCTGAAGAGAAAAGTATCAGCGTTATGAGAAAACTCACAGAGAAGGGTGAATATGTCCTCATGGATTCTACAGCAATATTCTCCAGATCTGAGAATATCTCATTCCTTGAACTGGGACATAATTCAAAGGGCGAGCATCTTCCACAGATCAACATAATGATGCTCTTTTCAGCAACAAGGACAATGCCCACCTTCGTAAGAATTCTTCCAGGATCAATAGGTGATGTTACTACAATGTCAGAGACCATTGACATGGCAGGTGTTGAAAAGTGCGTCATTGTTGCTGACAAGGGATTCTTCTCCTCAGATAACATAAACGCATTGAAGAAGAATCATCTCAGCTACATCATACCCCTGAGAAGGAATTCATCACTCATACCGGAACCTGAACATTTCATGAACGTGTTTCTGTACGATGGTAAGCCTGTGAAATACTGGCAACGAGAAGATGATGTTTACATCTTTGAGGATCCCGTTCTCAAGAGCGAGGAAGAGAAGGATTATCTTATCAGGATTGAGGAGAATAAGAGAAGCAAACAACAGTATGATGAAAATGAGATCAATTTCGGAAAGCTCTATCTTCTTTCAGATCTGAATGAGGAACCTGAGAGAATATATCGCATGTACAAGCAGCGTGAATATGTGGAATACGCATTCAATATGTACAAGAACGATCTTGAGGCCGACAGGTCATACCTGAGGGATGATCACATGATGTTCACCTACATGTTCCTGAACCTTCTTTCACTGTATCTTCACTTCCAGATTCTCAACATGATAGATGGAAAATACAGTGTGAGGGATATTCTCCTCATACTGTCAAGAATAAAGATGTACAGAATGGAAAAAGGGGAGATCATGAGCGAAATAACGAAAAAAGCGAAAGACCTTGTATCTGATCTGAAAATTGATCTGGACATATTACGTAAAAAAGCTTGAGTCAAGGATTAATTTTTTATAAACATACTCAATTCATTTTTTTTAGTTGCATGATAATTTTTTGATAATGATTGTGTTCACAAAGTTAATAAAAGTTGTTTCTATTATCTCATGGGATCAAAATGAAAATAATTGCGGTTGTAGATGATGAAAATGTCCTGACACCACTGGAATATGGCGAAACAATCATTCAAGTAGATACTGAAACAGGCGAGAAAAAACTTTATGAGAATCCTGGTTTTGGCTCACCATACCAGGGAAAAGAGAGAGCTATGGCGGGGATTCTCACACTGAAGGCTGATGCAATACTGGTAAAGGAGGGGTTCCTTTGCCCCGGTTCGTATCACATGTCAAAAGGTAGGATGCAGTACATTCCTGTTGAGGAGGAGAAATTTGACGAAATAGAGCCAAAACTCAACACAATTACGAGCAAAGCAGTCACTGAACTGGACTTTAGTTTATACAGGGAGTAATCCCTTTATTTTTTGAATCCTTAGTCGGAAGAAATATCCACTTTAAAAGACAACACAATTTTGAAAATAGCCATATCTTCCGCAATTTTCAAAGAATTCCTGTTCTGGAATGGCTGGAAATGTAATAATGGGAAGATCAGAATTATAGTCATAATCATATAACACACATCGTGGGTTTTACCTGAAAATGCCTAAAGTCACTCATTACCACAACGTTAATATAATGCAAATAAATAAGGGTGTTACGCACGTTTATGCACCTTGTGAAGAGATATCATAAGGGAAGGGTATGAGGTTAATTATAACCGGTGAAGCCGATCAAATAATAGTAAAATGGATTGTGCAGTCTGTGAAACTATCTGGGGGATGGTTCGGTTTGGGAGCCGAGGAAGGACGTGCCAAGCTGCGAAATGTCTCGGGGAGGCGCAAGGGGCCCTTGATCCGAGAATGTCCGAATGGGACTTCCTGCCATTAGGCACTCCGAAAGGAGAGGGAACCCAGGGAATTGAAACATCTTAGTACCTGGAGGAAAAGAAATCAATTGAGATACCGTTAGTAAAGGCGATCGAAAGCGGTATAAGGCAAACCGAATCTCTTTCCGACAAGGAAAGAGAGTTGTGGTGTATGGGCTTTTTCCAATTCCTAATACCAGAATTTGAAAGATCTGGAAAGATCTGCCATAGAAGGTGATAGCCCTGTAAAAGCAATGGTAAAGGATACGAGAAATATGTTCCGGAGTACCGTGCGTCGTTATTCGCGCGGGAAGATGGGTAGCATCAATATCCAACCTTAAATACTTCTCAAATCCGATAGCAAACTAGTACCGTGAGGGAAAACTGAAAAGCAACCCGGAAGGGTGGTGAAAAGTACCTGAAACCAGATAGTGATAAACTTATAGGGCACTTAAGCAATGATCTCCGAAAGGAGAAAGCGGTGTTCTATTGTCCGTGTTGAAGAACGGGCCAGGGAGTTTTGTCGTATGGCAAGGTTAACTCTTATGAGAGGTAGCCGTAGCGAAAGCAAGTTACACGCACAGCAATGGAGGTGTCACGTAATAAATGCGTTTAGTCATATGAGGAAGACCCGAATCCGGTCGATCTACGCCTGAGTATGTTGAAGCTAAGTGAAAACTTGGTGGAGGACAAAACCGGTTCTGATGTGCAAATCGTTCGGATGACTTGGGTGTAGGGGTTAAAGGCTA
>JAKAWU010000001.1 GCA_021816965.1 Thermoplasmata archaeon
ATTCACACCATTATTGAAGGATCTGTATAGAAATGACACAGATAATGGTGGAAGGCCAAACATACCTGTAAAAACCATGGTAAAAGTATTATTTTTACAGAGCATGTTCAACATGGTTGATGAACAGGCTGAAATACTCATAAAAGATAGAATATCATTCATGAATTTTCTTGATTACCCGGATCAATATCCGGATGCAAGGACCATTTGGTTATTTCGTGAAAGATTATCAAAGACGGGAAGGGATCGAATCATATGGAATGAATTACAGCGGCAGATGGAATCCAAAGGAATAAAAGTGAAAAAGGGATCCGCACAGGATGCTACATTTATCACATCAGATCCTGGACATGTAAAACATGAGGAAATAAGGGAAGAGGGTAAAACAAGAAGATCAAAAGATGGAACATTCACAAAGAAAAATAACAGAACATTCTTCGGATATAAGGGCCACACCATTGTTGATGACAATATTCCTGTTCCGGTAATAAGATCCTATGCTGTGTCAACGGCAAAGGATCATGACACAACTATTGATCTTTCAAAAAGAGGAATAACAGTATACAGAGACAAGGGATACTTCGGACATGCTCCCAGGGGAATAGATGGAACAATGGATCGAAGAGTTAGGAATCATGATCTATCTGTAGAATCAAAAAGAAGAAATATAAGAATATCCAGAAAAAGATCCATGGTGGAATACCCCTATGCAATCATGAAGAGAATATTCCATTTTTCACATGTGATGGTTACAACGATCAGGAGGGTAAGGGTGAAGTTCATGTTTGCATGTTTTGCATACAATGTACATGCATTGAAAATCATAAATGGATAGCGTGAGCTATCAATCTTTTAAGAAAGATAGAAGAAAAAAGGGACAATTCTGGAAGTAATCGGTTGAAATTGTTCTATCTTCTCTGGGGCCAGTCAAGTTCGGGTATGTGTGTGGAAAATAGAGAGGAAATTAGAAAACCTCTGATGTTTTGCTATGTTTACTTCTCTTAAACCTTTATCTATTTTCCAAGGGTGGTTATTTACTCAAGTTTACTGAAGTAGTTTTATCGCAATGCGAAAATATTATATTCCTCCACATATTTTACTTTTATGACAAATATTTCTAACAAAAGCATTGTTGATTGTGTAACATCGGGCATAACGAGAGCTACAGATGATCACAGAAAACTTACAAATGGAAATAGTGAAATGTCTTGGGCTCCTGAATATTTCCTGACTGTCAGTATAGTAAATGAGCTCAGAAAATTAAACGATGCCTGCATAATTCTTGAAGAACCAATGAAGGAATCGCGAGAGCAACCAAAGCGTATGAGAGGATGGAGTCCTAGAAATAGGTATGACATTGTTGTTAGAAACAGCAATTTGAAACCCTATGCTGCAATTGAAGTTAAGAATAGGGTTTATAAGGTTTCTGATAGAGTCATTAGGGATTTTGAAAGGATATCTACTGCTGTGACCCCTGGAAATGATGGTAAAAAAATATTCGGAATGGGGATATTTGCTTTCTATACCATATTTAATGGACAAAAAAACGAATTAATCAAACTGAAGAAAAAAATAAGTGATCTATACTCTGATTTAGAAAAGGAATTAAAGAATACACACAAAGGAAATGGCAAACTAGATAAGAGCCTGATAGAACCTATTCCCTACACTGATGAAGATGGGAAAATGACCTTGTGGGAAAAGGAGATAGCAGTCTGGGGAGGAGGCTGTTTAATCCTTTCTCCATAATGAGTTAAATCTGCATTTTATTTATGATCCCTGTTATTGTTAACTTTTAGGTGCAAGATTGACTTTAAGAGCAAATGGAACAAGATCGGACCGTATTTTGAGAGGTGTGGAATGTCTTGGACATACCGAAGAAAAGAGCACTGTATCAGGGAAGATATTGATTATGATATCTAATTTTGGTTGTTGTGCCCATTTATAACTTAGATTAAGCCATCAAGTGTGAGATATCAGTATATATCGGGTTAAAAAATCGACGAACGTTGAATCAGATTACTCCTATCCCAAGGAGTATGAGTAAAAGTCCGCCAAACATTCCTGCCATACTGATATATTTTATGACATAGACTCCGTTAGAGTGTCTGTACATACTTCTTCCATGATAAATAATTATATATCATTTTCCTGCTCCTCACGATTTTGATGTGTCTAATCTATGTGAACCTGAACTTTCAGTTATTCGATCATTCTTGGACACTATTGTATGTTTATCTCCAATCTAATACCTGAAATCTCAACCCTAAGGTATTTCTCACCGAATCGGACGACTAATTACACTCCGAAGATCATTCATAGCCCTTAATCCGTTTATAAATTTGACAGGAATAAAAATAAAACAGCACAAGCGTTATAACGCATACACATATATGATGATATGGAACCAGGGCCCCAACTTAAAATCGGGAAGAGAAAGCAACAGGGACGTGGGTATACCGGGAAGACATACCAGGCATGTCCAAATTGTAAAGAATATTATCTGAGGGGTATGTATGTACTTGACAGGAATGGACAAAAGAGCAAATGGATCAAGATCGGCCTATATTGTGAGGGGTGTGGGATGTCCTGGACATACCGGATGAAAGAGAACTTTATCAGGAGGGGCCTTGATTATGACATCTAATATGTTGACATGTTACTCGAGTAACAAAAATAAGGTAAAATGGGTTGGGAAAATTTTAGATAAGGTTGAATGCGCCAAAAGCATATGCCAATAAAAGTGCACCGCTTAACATCATTATATATGAAAGAATCAAAGTTGATTTACTCTTTTGAGCTCTTGCATAAGAATGATTCATAGATAGAGAATGTGCTTATAAATATAAATTTTGCTTACTCCTCTTCATGAAGGTATAATGCTACTCCTCCACTGAATAGGGCAACTCCTATCCAAGTAACTCCAGCAATTAATTTTGTAAACCCAAAAATATTTATTAACCCATTGGCAGCTATTATTGGGAATACCTCAAATGTTGCAAGCAAGGAGAGAGGGAAAAGCCCTCAAGGACATGCTTCAGTTTCGCATAGAATCCCACTCATGCTGCCCTTTTTCCTTGAGGTGCTGACATGATGGCCCTCCCCAGTCTGTTTGTCCTTCATGCCATCCCTTACAGCCTCTGGAATATCTCCCGTATTAGCTATCTGCAATGTTCATAGTCCTATCAAGGTTCACCTTTCCAAGTTCTTTCCCATGAGAATTTGCATTATCAAGCCATCTTTCTATGTAGGCCCCCTCCTCGCACTGCCAAATTAAAAAGTCGTTTTGCTGTGGGTTCACTTTTTCGGGGGATTTGCATTCAATGGGAGCACTGGGATTTGAACCCAGATCTGCGGGTCTCTTCCCGGTTCATAGTTCCAGTCAATCATCACTAATCAGATGACCCTGTTCTAATCAAAACCTGACTGGAGCCCATTAGGATGCCTGATTACCCCATGCTCCCTCAGTTCTTGTTGGCCTTCCTCTGTCTCTTTAGTCTTCTTATTCTCTTCTTTCTCCACTTCCATCGCATATTTCCGCGTTTTTTCCAGTCTCTTGAACTTCTCTTCAATGTTTCACCTCAAATTGAGCCATATATGAATTCATAGTTGTGTGAGGTATGAATCATACGGATACGTGCTCATATGGGAGCTTGTGCTCGACCAACTGTGGCTGAATGCCAATACATATTATAAATATTTACATGAAACTGAGTGATGAATCTTTATTTATCCTGACACATTAACATGTCATGGCAGACGATATAAGGAAGTATCTTGATGGGGTTGTTAAGAGCCTGCCTTCAGAAGAGATGTATTTCGAGTCCATACGGGAGATAATGAAAGACCTAATCAAGGAATATATTAAGAAGAAACTCAACGAAAACCCAGAACTGAAGAAGGAGCTTGCATCCATTGTGGAAGGTTTCCTCGAGGCAAAGATAAAGGAATATGATTCCATGGCAAAAATGGTGAAAATCACTGCAAAGATTGGTTTTCTTAGTGCACCTGAATCCGTAAGGGATGTTGCCACAAAGGATTTTGTAGAAACATTCAGGAAAGAGATTGAGGAGATTATACTCAGGACGCTTTGATCCTCACTTGAATTCCTTTTTCACCATCTGCTTTGAATTCAGGTCGAACAGTGTCAATATACTTGGATCTGGTGCAAAGTTCATCATTTTCTGATATTCTGTCTGTGACTGCCATGTGGAGGAGTTCACATACCTGACCCCATTGTAGTTTCCCAGATGATGGCCGTGGATGTGGCCCGTAATGAATATGTCGGGAACAGCATCCATGACATGGAAATCCTTTTCTGATGGAATTATGGGAGTTTTTCCCCCGTACGCTGATCCCATGTATCTTCTCTTGAGCATCAGGTCAATTGCAGAGCCTATGCTACTCATGCTTCCTCCAGGTATGAGTTCAACAAGATCATTCAATGCCATTCCATGATAGATAGTGATATTCTTCTTATTGAGGACAAGATTGTATGGATTTGGAAGGAATTTTGCGTTTCCTGAAAACATTTCCCTGATCTTCGGGTTGAATGCAGGCTGCGGTTCAGCCAGCCTCACCGTGTCATGGTTCCCAGGCATTATATATACAGTTATATCAGAAGGAATCTGGTTCACGAATTCTGAAAGATGCTCATACTGTTCATATGGATTTATAATTTCAAGATCATTCTCCTGCCCCGGATAGACCCCAATCCCATCAACCACATCTCCACTCAATATGAGGTGCTTCATTCTTCCTGCATCTTCTCCAGAAGATTTTATCCATTTTATCATGCTGTTGAATGAATCTTTCAGAAAAGTTTTGCTTCCCACATGTATATCACTTATGGAACCCACATATTCTGGCTCCCTCCCTGTATCGTCAATCACTCTGAAAGGTACGTCAGGCCTTATTATCTCATTCGCAAAGATCACAGGCTCACTCTTCATGGAATCATTCTTTGACTCAGGCTTGCTTCCAACCACTCCGAGAACCTCGTCATTGAGTATGAGCTCGTTATGAAGGGGATTCTTATTGGTTATTATCACGTCTATGCGGTCATCCAGGTCCTCGATCCTGAACTTCTTGTGACCGTTTTTCGTGATACTTACGTCACTGACCATTCCCACGATCTTGACGTATCCATTCTTTAACTTCCTTACATCGCCTATACTGGATGGCCCCCTCAGTTTTCCTGCTGCAAGGACAATGTTCCTGAGTTTCGTGTACCTGTCCACAAAAACATTCCTGAAGTCATCAACAGAACTGTTTGCCTTTATGCTGTTTATATCAATTTCTCTCACAGAGTTAAATTTTTCAGACTGGCTTGAAACGATTTCAAGCACATCTTCTTCCCTCACATAGCCGTTCTTCAGAGTTTCATTGTTGACTAACCTTACAATAAGAGTTCCCAGTGATTTTTCCATTATGATCCTGAGTGCCTTTGGATCCACAAGGATTCCCTTTTCCTGGAAGTATTCGATAATCTTCTCCCTGTCCCTGAAAAGGTATCCCGAAATAGCCATGATCGATTATTTGTTCCTTCACTATAAGGTTTTAGAAAAAAGCCTCAAATACCAACTTCCAACAAAAATATACTCTGTTACATTTTTTGCTTATTATCATGGGATAAATATGTTAAATAGATACGAGTAATCTTCCTTCGTGTCCGACAGGAAGGATGTGATTCTTTTCATAGCCATGGCCACTTTCTGGGCATCCAACTATCCTGTGTCATCCATCGGAATATCCTATGGAAACCCTTTTGATCTCCTGTATTACAGGATTCTCTTCGCATTCATTGGAATACTTGTCATATTCAACAGAAAGATAGGATTGCCGAAAGACATGAAATCTTTTGTGAAGATGACGGTTCTTGCATTATTTAATGTTCTTATCTTCATGAATCTATGGTTCTATTCTGAAACAATGATCTCTTCATCCCTCAGTGCAATCATAATTTACACCTATCCAATCACCGCTTCCCTGATGTCCATAGTCTTCCTGAAGGAGAAATTTGTTGCAGGCACCATAGTTGGCATAATCCTTGGCTTTATGGGGATGATACTCATATTCTATTCCAGCATTTCATCATCTTCCTACATCGGTATAATGATGTCCTTTGGCGGGTCAGTCTCTTGGGCCATTGGGACTGTATACTACAAGAAATACATGCTTGGAGAAAGCAGCGTATCATCCAACTTCTACCAGTTTGCCATTTCGCTTGTTCCCATGGTGATAATAGCATATTTCCTTGGGAATCCTGTGGATCTCTATGCGCCACCACCCATGTTCGTCCTCGCAGGATTCCTCACGGGAGTGCCGGGAACTGCCGTGGCCTATTACTCATATCTTTACCTCTTCAGGAAACATGAAATTGGAAGAATATCATCTCTGCTGTTCATTGTTCCTGCCATATCTGTGGTGATGAGTTACTTCATTCTGGGCACAACCCTCTCCCTTGAACAGTTAGGAGGCATGGCTCTCATCATTGTGGGAATAATATTTTCTATAAGCAAAAATGGCACGAAAAGGCAGTTTGATGCAAAAGAAATTTGATTGCAACCTTCATTTTTGCATTTATTTAAATTTTTTTGAACATATTAGAGAAAAAAGAAATATCAGGAAAAAATACAAGATCATGTTCTGTTCATCATGTGGATCGCTCATAATACCAAATAACGGGAAGAATGTATGCAATGTCTGTGGCAATGAGGAGAAGTTAAAGGGAGAAAACAGGATCACTGCAAAAAGCACAGGAAAGGAAATGGTATTCATCAAGGAATCCAGCCGTGTGGAACCTCTTGATTCTGAGGCAGTCTGCCCCAAATGCAACCACAAGGGGGCATATTACGTGCTCAAACAGACCAGAGCAGCAGATGAACCTGAGACCGCCATATATACATGCCAGGATTGTGGGCACCGCTGGAGAGAATATTGAGGTGTTGAATGGTACTTGAAAATCTTTCATCTTCCCTGAGGGATGTGTTCAGGAAAATTTCCGGTTCCGGTTACATTGATAAGGAAACCATAAGGGAAATGATCAAGGAGATACAGAGGGCCCTCCTGAAGGCAGATGTGAATGTAAAACTGACTGTGGAACTGACCAAGAGGATACAGGAAAGATCAGAAAATGAAAAACCTCCTGCTGGAATGCCTCCACAGGACTATATCCTGAGGATCGTTTATGAGGAACTGCTGGGAATACTGGGAAAAGGCTCGCAGCTAAAACTGCAGAAACAGAAAATAATGCTTGTTGGGCTTTATGCTAACGGAAAAACGACAACTGCAGGAAAACTTGCAAGATTTTTCATGAAGAAGGGTCTCACAACAGGATTTGTGGCATGTGATGTGCACAGGCCTGCCGCTTATGAACAGCTGAAAACAATTTCAGAACAGTGTGGTGCGAAGTTTTTTGGGATTAAGGGTGAAAAAGACCCTCGGAAAATATATAAAGCATCAAAGCAGGAGATGAAGGATGTGCAGGTGATCATAGTAGATACTGCAGGAAGGGACTCTCTTGATGATGAACTGCTGAATGAGATAAGCATATTGAAGAAAGATGTTGAACCGGATGAGGTCCTGCTTGTGATAGATGCAACCATAGGACAACAGGCTGGCCCCCAGGCTAAGGCCCTGATGGATGCTACGGGCATCACAGGAACTATAATATCAAAGATGGATGGAACAGGAAAGGCAGGTGGGGCGCTCAGTGCAGTTGCGGAGACAGGTTCTCCTATTTACATGATAGGAATCGGGGAGCATCTGGATGATTTTGAAATTTTCAACCCGAAGAAATTCCTTTCAAGAATGCTTGGGTTGGGGGATGCAGAGGCACTCCTTGAGATAGCAGAGGAGACCGATATAAATCCGGAAGATGCTGAAAAAACAGTAAACAAAATCATGAGTGGAAAGTTCAACCTCATGGACATGTATGACATCTGGGAGAGGTTTGCAAAACCATCTGTCATGAAGAAACTATTTGATTCCATACCACTCGGAAACATTTCCAGTTCGAAGATGAAGATGCTTGATCCAGAATCAGCCCAGAACAGGATAGAAAAGTACAGGGTCATAATGGATTCCATGACATACAAGGAACTGGAAAATCCAGATATGATCAATGCGAAGGTCATAAAGAGGGTAGCTATAGGTTCCGGAAAAACTGAGCAGGACGTACGGGGACTCCTGAAGGAATATAAAGGCATGAAGGAAAATGCCAAGATGATGAGGGGCAACAGGGCCTTAAAGAAAATGCTGAAAAACCACTATTCAGGAGATATGCAGAATCCATTTGATTTCACAGAATGAAATCATAATCCAATTGGTATCCCATTCATTAATTTCTTCAGTTTGTCATTGGGAGGAACAGATGTTATGTATTTTTTCCATTTCTTCTCCAGATATTTAACTCCCTCTTCCCACCCATGATCAATCATGTCAGTGGTTGTTTCGTATGAAAATCTGAAGGAATTTCCTGCATCCATACCCAATATATTGTTGGTTCCAAGTAAGTTTGCAAGTATGAACACATTCGCAGGAACCTTAGGGAAACAGATATGTGTTCTCCCGATGAGCCTTGAATAGTTCAATACGTTTTCCTCTTCGTGGGATTTTCCCTCCATAACGGAGAATTTTTCCCATTTCTTTCCCCATGTGACCCTGATGCTGAAGGAATTAATGTCTCCGGTGATCTTCAATGTTGATTCTTCATCTTTTATGATGGGACCTTTTGAATAGGTCCCATAAAACTTTCTGATCTGGCAGTTTGAAGCATGTACTATTAAAGGATCATCCAGATTTCTGTGCCCAAGTGCGATAAATGGTGCCTGAATTTGCTCAATCTTTCCTTCATTGGAACAGTTTGCTATGAGATAATCCCCCTTGTTCTCTGCAGAGACAACAGTGGATTTGATCTTCAAAGTGGCTCCCCTGTAGACTGCGTCTGTGGCCAGTGATTTTATGAGTTTTACCCGATCAAGGGATAAAACCTGTTCCGTGAGCCTGAATGTTTCTACAGACCTCCCAATTGAATCGCTCCATATTATCCTGTCATATTTCCCATTGATCAGGGACTCGTACTGCTGGAAATATCTTCTGTAGGTAGATTCAGATATTATCATGTTCCCATCCAACCTGCTGCCCATGTCCAGCGTCTTGTCAAGAATAAGAGGCTTTAGCCCATTCTCTATGGCAGCATTGGCTGCAGCTATTCCCGATATACCTCCGCCTACAATGATTATGTCATACTTCTCCATATTGCCATTCCCCATGCTTATATTACTAAATTATTATTTCGTAACATGACTACTAAATCAATAAAAATGCTGAGGGAAGACATAGAGAAGGTTATTGAGCTCATGAGAAGCCAAGCACCGCCTCATCATTTTGAATTTCATGATCCTTACTGGGTTCTGATAACCACCATGTTATCTCACAGGACGAAAGATCCTGTGACCGATGATGCAGCCAGGAAACTCAAGGCAAGGTACATTGACATGAACGGACTTGCTGATGCTTCATATGTGGATGTTTTAAAAATAATCGAGAAGGTTGGATTCCGAAAAGCAAAAGCTCAGAGAATTATAGATGCCTCAAAAATTCTTATTGAAAAATATGATGGGAATGTGCCCCCTTCCCTGGAAGAACTCACAACCATTCCCGGAGTTGGAAGAAAAACTGCAAACGTTGTTCTATCTGATTCATTCAACATACCTGCCATAGCAGTAGATACGCATGTCCAGAGGATCTGTGTGAGGCTTGGAATTTCAAGATCGGACGATCCCGCAGAAACAGAAAAGGTACTTATGGAAATTGTACCAAGAGAATTGTGGGTTGGGCTGAATCCTATGATGGTTGAATTTGGAAAGACCGTGTGCAGGCCAGTAGGACCCCGGTGTGAAAAATGCCTCATACGTGAATACTGTGAGTATGACCTTAAAAATAAGGAGAAAAATGGAACAAATAACCCTTAGTTCTCCTTTATCAGCACAGAGAAATATTTTGAAAGGCTGAGCTCATCGCCATTCTTAACCTGTAATTTCTCCCCAGTGTTCAACTTCTTGACCTGACCTCCTCTTATGAGCCATATGCCGTTCTTGCTGTTGGGGCTTTCCTCTGCTACCAGTTTGCTGCCTTCAATAGATAGAATGAGTTGTTCTCTTGAAACAAATTTAAGGTTGAGGATATTCTCTACGTGATCCTGTAGAGTCTCCCTACCCACAATCAATCTGTCTTCTATTTCTATCTGTGAAGTGTCAGGCATCTGAACTAAATACTTTCTTTTCCTGCTTGGCATGTGCCTTCTCATAAATAATAAGCATATATAATTTTTTAATAATGCATCTGTTTAAATAGACAAGTTTTCAAATTGGGATATCATATTGAATGGGAACTATCACAAGCAAAATCGAATGCTGATCTCATACAGATCACAGTATAGGCTATATTAGGAAAATTTATTAAGCGTATTTAAATGCACATAGACTTAAGTGATAATCAATGGTTAATGTCAGAGTAATTCCCGCAGATGTTATGGTTGAAGAACTTACAACAGAATTCTCTTCCATGGAAAACATAAAGATTCCGGAGTGGACTATTTTCCTGAAGGCAGGAATGCATAGGGAAAAGAGCTGGACACAAGAAGACTGGTACTACAGAAGACTTGCATCCACTCTCAGGAAGGTTTACAGCAAAGGAAACATAGGAACAGAGAAACTCAGCGCGGAATATGGCGGAAAAAGGGATGGCGGTTCAAAACCGTACCACCCTGCAAAGGGAAGCAGAGCAATAATCAGACACATGTTCAACACACTTCAGGAACTCGGTCTCGTAGAGAAAGGCGAGAGTGGAAGGCATGTGACTGCAAAAGGGCAGGCACTGCTGGATAAGGCAGCCAAAAAAGCGATGGAAAAAATCGTAGAAAAGAACCCGGAACTTAAAAAATACATTTAAAGGTGGTCCATATGGATAACGACAGGGATCTGGAAGAAATAAGAAGAAGAAAAATGGAGGAAATCCAGAGTTCTAATTCTCAGGCTCAGTCCCGTGAGGCTGAAAGGCAACAGGAAGCAGAAAGGGCCATGAGGCTCCAGATACTGAGGCAGATACTTGATCCTGTGGCGAGGGAAAGACTTGCAAATATAAGGCTGGTAAAACCAGAACTTGCAGAGAATGTCGAGAACCAACTCGTCCAGTTGTATTCCATGGGCAGAATAAAGAAAGTGATAAACGACGATGAACTCAAGCAGATTCTGTCAAAACTGACAGAAACAAAAAGGGAGACAAAAATAGAGAGAAGATAGACATGAGCAGAAACAAGGAACTTGGAAGGAAAATAAGGCTTATGAAAAGAACCAGAGAGAACAGGAGAGTTCCAGGATGGGTTCTGATGAGAACTGACAGGAAGGTCAATCAGAACGTAAACAGGAGAAACTGGAGAAAGAACAACCTTAAGCTGTAGGTGAATTTACAATGGCAGACGAAACAACAATTGAAATTATAATGAATATACCCCTGAGAAAAGCCTTTAAGTCTTCAAAGAAGAGAAGAGCAGATACAGCTATAAGCATATTAAAATCACATGTGTCAAGATTCACAAAGACAGACATCTCAAAGGTTTGGGTTGACGGAAAGATAAACGAAGAAATATGGAAACGCGGGAAGTACAAAATACCTGGAAGCATTAGGGTGAAAATACTCAAACTTCAGAATGGTGAAACAGAAGTTCTGATGCCAACAAATGATTAAAAAACTATCAATTTTCAACACTGATTTTATTGGACTCTACTGCAGGGCCTGGAACGATATTGCAATCGTTCCGAAAAATATTGATTCTTCAGCAATAAGCGACATAGAGGAAGCGCTTCAGGTGAAAACTGTGAAGAGCACTGTGGATCAATCTGGAATGTATGGTGTATTTTCAGTGATCAATTCCACGGGGATCATAATAAATGCAGGCGCAAATCAAGACAGTGTGGATTTTGAGTATGGGGACAGGAACATACTATTCCTGAGTGATTTCGTGAATGCAGTGGGAAATGACATAATTGCCAACGATCATGCAGCAATGGTGCACAAAGATTTCACCAACAAGAGCCTGAAAGAAATAGAAGATGCCCTGGGTGTTGAAACTGTGAGAGGAGAGATGGGAACCTTCTCCACAGTTGGTTCATGCACAGTGGTAACAAATAAAGGCATGATAGTTAATCCTGAAGTTTCAGATGAACAGATCGAGATACTTGCAGATCTTTTCAAGGTACCGGTGAAAGTCGGAACCGCAAATTTCGGCAGCCCGATGCTCGGATCATCCATAATTGCAAATTCTGCAGGAATAATTGTTGGAAAATCCACCACATCCATTGAAATTGGAATAATAGATGATGTGCTTTCCTGAAAAATTCACATCAGTTCACTTATCCTGATAAGGCTGATAAGTTCAATCCCATTTTTATTGAGAAGCTCTCTTCCGCCATTTTCCCTGTCAACCACTGTTATGACTCTGTTCACCTTGAGCCCTGCCTCTCTCAATATATTCACTGCCCTCAGGACTGAGCCTCCCGTTGTGACCACATCCTCGATTATATCAATGGTCATTCCCTTCTCAATGTTTCCAACAATGAGTTTTTTCATCCCATGATCAGAGCCCTTTCTTATGATGAAGTAAGGTACTGATCTCCTGTATGCCAGGGCCACTACCAGTGGGACTGCTCCAAGTTCAACTCCGGCAACTGCATCACCATTCAGGTGTTTTTCAATATCCCCAGTTATCTCCCTTAGAATTTCAGGCCTTGCACAGGCGTCCTTGATGTCAACATAATATTCAGACTTCTGCCCTGATGTAAGGGTGAAGTCGCCCCTTTTCACTGCACCGTATTTTATTAAAAGTTCCTGAAGCATGGTTAGAATATACTTTTCTCATTTATATTCTTTCAAAATTGGGAAGAATTTACATCCTGAAAGGTAAGCAATGTTTATCTATCTGTTTACGAATATCTTTATACTATGCCAATAAAGTTCACTAAGTCTGAAAGCGACCGGAGATATGAAACAAAAACTAAGATCAGGGGTTATAGGAATCAGGTGGACAGAAGCCTGAGGAACCAGAGGCAACTTCTGAGCAAGGCAATTGCAAACATAAGGAAGGCGGATAGCATAAAGGACAGGAAGGGCATGATGAATGCAGCCCAGAATGCCATGAGGGTGAAGGCATCCATAGATTATCTCCAGAATTTTTCACTTTATCTTGACAATCTTGAAGTTACATTCGAATTTATATATAACGAAAGGGAATCCAACAAGATACTTGGAACTGCCCATAAGGATCTACTCAAGAATATGCTCACAGACGAGCAGGCCCAGCAGATACAGAAAAATATTGACAGCATAAACGAGAAAACAGAACTGCTGGAAGAGAGGCTCACAGAACATATGTCTTCCATAGATGAGTCCCTTAAAGGCATTGCAGATAGACATGAAGAAGGCGTTGAGGATATAATAGGAGATGTTGTGAGCAAGCCTGCACAGAAAACTAGTGTTTCCTCAGATGATGCTTCAGATGTGGACAACCTCATAAGCAAGATTCTTGGTGGAGAGGAAAAATCCTGATTTTACTGGTGCTGCAAGTTTACCTTTACAGACTCCAGCAGACTCAACGCATTTTCCATTTCTGAGTTTGATATTTTTTCTGTTCCCTTCAAGGAGAGCATTATGGAAAGGGCAGATATCCTATCTCTGAGGGCTTTGTCATTTCCAGCATAGTTTATCAGTTCATCCAGTGCAGATGTAACCTTCAATACCTGTCCTGTTTCAATCTTCATGCGGATGATCTCCATGGGGTGCTGTATTTTTTCCTTTGTTTCCCTTGTTGTGTCATTTTCTGGGGACTGGGGCTGAACTATCTGTGGCTTATTTTCGGAATAACATTCCACGTCGAAGGATGCTGACTGTCCATTCTCTGCTGAGATCTTTATGCTCCCTTTTATCTTTCCCTGAACTGCACATATGGCCTGAACATTATACACGGCTGGATCACCTGCGGAGAGAGCAGGTATAGAAATCATGTTTCCACCCCTTATGCTTAAGGAATCCTCCAGAGAAGTCATATTCATGATCAAATTTGTGAAATTCATGATGGGAAGTATGTGGATCGTGAAAAGAAATTCCTCACCGACCTTTACGCTTTCAGGAAAATTTACTGTCACGCTGTTCTTTATATACAGAGTTTTGTCCCTGCTTCTTGAGATAATTTCATGAATGGCCTCCTCTGCCATTCCTCCCAAGTCTGCCCTGCCGTCATGATGTGGAAAACGAATCTTGTGTTCTGCGATATGGAACATCCTTATGTCAATGGATTCTCTGTCCCTGTTTAACACGGCAAGATCCTTCAGCATCGATGGATCTCCCGCTGCAGAACAGCACATGACTGCAATTCCCCTGACAACTGGATTCCTGCTCTTGAGCAGTTCCCTTATATATTCCCTGTAAAACTGGAAAAGCTCCTTCTTGAAAAACATGGCATAATACATGAACTGTGCCACATGTCCTATGACATCTTCAGGCCCATGGGAAAGCATGTCCAGTGCAGTGGGTATATATCTCTCCATGCCGTCTTCATAGCCATTTATGATTCGTGAGGCAAGTATCTGGAATGCACTTTCATAATCCCCAGGGCTGTTTCTTCTCAGAAGAGAATCCACATGGCTCAGGTTTTCCTTTCCCCCCATTGCCTTCACTTTTGTGGAATAAAAATCGTGCCATTCGGTTATCTTTCCTATCTTTTTTCTTGATACGAGTCCACTGGCCATAAGGCGATCAAGCACAATATACACATTCTTCAGTGATTCCTCCGTTCCAAGATTCCCTTTCAGCGTATTCTCCACCATGGGTATCATATACTTCATGGAATTTTTCTCAACCACCGGAGTTTTGCCTGATTTGGTTATCCTGATCATTTCCTTCATGCATGCCTCGAGCACTTTATCCATTTCTTTATCTGAAGACACACTTTTCATGCATACCACCTATTTTCCCTTTGAAAAGAATCTTTTTTTGGGAACATCCTCATCATCTGGAGCCCTTTCTGACATTTCAAGAAGTATTTTTTCATAGTCATACATTGGATCGATCTTCTCTTTCTCTATGAGTTCCAGGACATGATCAGCCATTTCTTTCTTGAATAATGCCCCTACTCTCCCTGAATATTCTATGAAACATTGAATCGCCACATCTATCTTCTCAGGATTTTTCTTAACAGTGTCATTGAATATCTTCTGGATGATGAATGAGACCTCATTTTCTCTGTTCTTCATCCTGACAAGCAGGTTTATGACTGATTTCATGTCATCTATGTTCTGATCCTTCCCTTTCACAATGTTTCTCAACCATTCTGCGAAAATAGGATCTGCCAGATCGAGAAACTGTAAGAGTGAATCAGGGTAATCTTCAAAGCTGTTGACATATTCCACCATTTCCTGAAAGCATAGCTTGTTCCTGACCAGTGAGGATTCGTTATAAAGGCGGTAGAACATTTCGACATTCAGGAAGTCCGTGGACTTGCTTATGACAAACTTGAACAGATCCATGAATTTCTTCACAGCCATATCTGGCTCATCCTCCACAGCAATGCTTCCCATGCGGTGCCTTACGAACTCTCCCATAAGATTAGTGTTTTCAGCAACAAGCTGGGAAAGTGTTTCTTCATAGATTCTTGTGTCAAGAGAAGGATTCGTGTCAATGAATTCTGTGATAGCTTCAAGTGCCTCGTTCTGATCCACATCACCTGTGACGGCAAGATCAAAGTATGCCTCTGCCAGTGAATTGAAGTAGATAGATATTCTCTCGATTCCGGTTTTCTGGTGAAATTTCATGCTCTTCAGCGAATCGTTTATGTGTTTTCCCCTGCTGGCCAACGCCCCTGCAATTGCCCACAGAAGCTTATCTGTATTGTTTGATATTGGCTGGTTAGGGAGTGATATGGCATCATCTATATCGATAATATTCCCCACATCTTCAAGAGGCTTTGTGTTTTCCGGGAAAGTTACTGATATGAATGTGTCTCTATAGTTTCCCTCCAGACATGTTGAATATGAAAACCATATTCCATCGGGGAAGAAGTGTTCCATGCTCCAGAGTGCTGAAAGTCTGTCTTCAATTGACTCTCCTTTAAATATAATTCTTATATTGTTTTTTATGATTTGAAGCAATTCGTATATGATGTTTCTCTGGTTCAGGTTGTTCTCCTGGATAATTCTATAAGGTTCAATTTCTGCGGATGTTTCTGGAAGGGGAATATATCCGCCTCCTGAGTTGAATCTCTGAAGATCAGAGATAGAGTTTATTCCCTTGAGATGAAGTTCTTCAATTTTCCTGAAGTTTTTTCCTGTCCTGATGAAATCATCGGGGCTCATGATTATGAAGTGGCTGTACAGAGCACCGTTTCTTCCATATGCATCCTTTCCAATGTTCTTTACGTAATTGAATGCAAGCTTGCCTGAGGGGAGTTCAAAGAACCTGTTGCACTCCTTGAATACTGCCATGTTGTAGGGATTTACAGTACTGTGTGAATCAATAAATGCCAGATCCCCACTGGATATGCCCTCACTGTGTGTCACCATCTGGTGGCCCTTCTTGTTTCCCCTCTCTATCCATCCGTATATGATCTGGCCACCTTTCACTGTTTCACTCATAATCCGCTCACCTCAGCTATCCACTGAACAAGTGAGGTGAAATCCTTATTGAAGGTTGGATCGAACACTATATCCTTCCTCCCTCCTTCCAGTATATCAAGCTTGGGCACTATGTCTCCATCAGGTGAACGCTCTGTTTTCACGCAGATCTTGAAAGCTGTGAGATTCCTTGAAAGTTTCGCTGCTTTCTTTGCAGTATCCCTCATGTATTCCAGAAGCTGTGCTGCGGACTTGTCCGCCACTGCATCAGGAAGCATGTCAGCCTTGGAAAATATGAATGCTATCTCAACGTTCTTTTTTCCATATCTCGATCCAAATAGTGCCTGAAGAACCCTGCTGTACGTCACATCTAGATTGCCCCAGTTTGAGTACTCGGAACAATCAACCATGATTACATATGCCCTTGCCAGAAGCATGTACTCAAATCTGGTGCCCCTGAATCTTGCCCTGATTTCCTTGGGTGTCCCCTTGAAGTCATCGAAATGCTCACCTGCAATATCATTTATCCTGAAATGAGTCCCCTTTTTTCCGATAAATCCATTCTTCACGAAGTGGAATACAACCTCCCCAACAGTATCTTTCTGGGTCAGGTCAGGGAACCTGTGCTCAAGCAGAATCTTGCTAATATATTCCTCCAGGAGTTCCATGCCAGGGTCCACTGAACTTTCAATACCTGTAATTTTCTCTATATCTGGCATGAACTTGAACAGATATGACAGAAATGTTGTTTTTCCTGAACTTGGTGGCCCGGACATCACAATTGTGTTCTCATAGTCCGATATCCTTATCCTTTCCGGAGACCCGCTTGAAACGGTTTGTGGTGTTGCGGTTTTTAAAGGTGCCTGGCCCTTTTGTGCTGAACCATTTGCCTGAGATTGCTGTTCCACCTTTGCTCCCGCTTTCATACGTATATATCTTGATTGCCTGAGTCCAGCTCTGGAAACAAAGGAGAAGATCATAATTTCAAACATCATCACTAAAATTAAATTGGTCAGATCCTCACTGGAAGCCAGAAGTGATATGGAAAACAGGATGATAAATGGTATAGTCACCCCTTTCCTTGATGCCGATGCGATAGAACAGAATGCTGCTGAGAGAATTGCCAGAGCCCACATCTGCACATATATGCTGTAAATACCAGCCATATTGAAAAGTATGTAATTCCAATATGCCGGCAGAATAGAAAAAGGGTTGGAAATATAAATTCCCATTGGCGTGCGTGAAAAAAACAGAATTGAACCTAACATCATTCCAAATCCGGTGAAAAAAGCCATCAGTGAGTATTTTCCGGAAGTACCGAAACCGTTGGCAAACTTAGAGGTCTGCCTCTTGATCTTCGCAGAAGAGGACTGGGATGAGAACATGAAAATCCATCCTATAAATGGCATCATTGAGAGAAAAAGAAATAGGCCAAGCCCGCTGATGCCATCGAGAAGTTTTTTATGTTCAGGAAAAGCTGCGATATCTGATGTATTCTTCACCATTGAAATTCTATCAAAGGATACTATATACCAAATTGTGACCACAATAAAAAGCAACACAGAGAAGAGGAAAATGGTGTGCTGTGAGCCAAATGTTCCAAAAGGTGAAACTGAACTGTTCATATGATATCCTGCTCCATTTCCTGCCTGAAAACCTCATCATCCTGCACAGTATCGATTTTTCCGAACCCTTCCTTCTCCATCTTCTTCCATACTGATGTTATTTCATCATCATCCATACCAGTTTGTTTCATAATAGTTCTTTTCCTCACAATCCCAGCTGTTTTTGTTTCCTGCCTGGTAGCCTCAATTATCTTCCTGTAATGCTCATCCTCGACACTTTCCTTTCCGCATATCATCCTTGCAGCCCGCGCCAGATGCATATCACTACCGTTGTATATAATGCTGCCATCTTTCATATCAACAAGCACGATCATGGAATTTCCTGATGATAGCGTGATACCTTTTGGATTTTCCACAGTTTTCATAACTTCCTCAGAGAAACCTATAGGAGACGCAACCAAACAAACCATGAAGGATTCCTCCCCTGATGAATTATGGAGCATGGTTCCGTAAACTTCTGCAAGATCAGTCATATCAAAGGGTCTCGTGTCTATTCCGGGTTCATCCTTAAGCTTGCTGTCATGTGCATGGTACATAAGGAATATTTCAAGACTTGCATCATGCTTCAGGAAATTCTGCTCGGTTATCCTGAAGTTCAGCGATGTCGATATATTTCCATCCTCTGAAGAAATGACGCTTTTTATTCTGTCAGCAATAGTCTTTATGTCCCGGTTCCTGAAATGTATATGGCGCCCATAGGAAGGTATGAAAATAGAGGCGTTTTCCATATTTCGGAATGCATCTGACTCGTTCTGGAAGAATTGAGTTTTTCTTATAACTGCCGTATCCAGGTTGCATATTTCACCAGGTTTCCCTGATTCCCCGTTCCTGGGACCTATAAGCCTCATTGCCTCAATGATTGCAATGGGACGCCTGATCTTCTCAGCTATGAATTTATCTGCTCTGGATATGAGACCGTCTATTCTGGATATTTCCATGTCCATGAGTGATCTGTTCCTTTTCAGTTCAGGGTCCCTGAAAAGTTCCAGTCTCTCTTCCCTGAGATTTTCAACTATGGATTCCATTTCGTTTCCCATGCGAGTCAGGGAGTTCAGACATCCCTGTATATCTCTCTTCCTCAGTTCATCTACATTTCTATCCATGGCAAGATTTGCGAGCTCAATTGATGTTTCCATGATCTCTCCCATCTCCCTGCTGTTGATCTTTTCCGTTAGGGCCCTTTCAACTTCCCTCCTCTTGGATTCCATCTTCATTATTCCCTTCATGGAATTTTCATAATTCAGGAACAGTTTCCTTACCTGGCCTGGTTCCTTCTGCAGGTATTTGACTACTCCCTCATTGATCTTCTGTAGCCTCAGCTTGTATCTTTCATCCATTGCTGCATAAAGGGAACTCCTGATCCCGGTATCCGAATTATCCGCCATGGAACCAACCAGATCATCAGTGTTCTCCTGGCACCATTCCTTTATAAGAGGATAGATCCTGTCATCCTCATTCATAAGTATGGTACAAATATCATCACTGTTCAACTGGTCAAGTCTCGTGAATTTTTCGAGACTCTCTATTGCTGAATATTCCTTCTCGTTGAACATCCCAATTATCCTTTTTGTTTCAGGGTCTTTGTTGTTTTCACCCGCATGGTTTCTGATGGAAAGTGCTATTTTTCCAATTGAGAGCTGAAAATTTGAAATTGCACTCTGGAACGCCTGGTTTCCAAGATTCTGCTGGCAGCCATTCCTCATCAATCCATTAAGTGACTCAAGTTCCCGCAGAAGCGCTTTTCTTGATGTTATGTCCATCGAGTATAGCTCATTTAAATCTCTGGAAGATTCTTCATATGATCTCCGCAATAAAGAAATACAATCCCCATTCATTCCTGACATGCAATCAGTGAAAACAAACATATATATGTTTTCAATGATTATATTAGAATGCTACTATTGAAATATTCATTGTGGGTCCCTGCTGATAAATTTATTACAGGATGTTTCTGCCATGCCTGAAAAAAATCAAGATTATGGAAAGATACGGGAACTCCTGAGACAGGGAATTGAGTTGCAGGCATCAGGAAAGAAAGAGGATGCTTCTGCTTTGTATGAAGAGGCTCTGGGCATCCTTGGAAGCTACTACGCCAGGGCAGATGTTTTCAGGAAGGAAAGAATAAAAAGGCAGATGGCTGGACTCCAGAAAGCCATTGATGGGATGAAGGGAAACGAAAAGGGTGTAAACTCATCCTGGAAGGGTGGTGAGAATATCATAAAGGAACTTGGGCTCACCATAACGCATGGAGAGGGACCTACCATGAACCAGGTCGCTGGCATGGATGAACTCAAGAAAGAGCTTTTCCTCAAGATCGTATATCCTATGAAATTCCCTGAACTTGCAGAGGATTTCAATGTCTCATCTGGTGGCGGGTTCATTCTCTACGGGCCCCCGGGAAACGGGAAGACATTCATTGTGAAGGCCCTTGCAAGGGAGATTGAGATGAATTTCATATATGTCAATCCTGCAACCCTGATGAGCCAGTGGTTCGGGAATTTTGAGAAAAATATCTCGCTTCTTTTCAGGGCTTCCAAGCTGCTTTCACCGAGCATACTCTTCTTTGATGAGCTGGACAGCCTTTTCCCCTCAAGGGACAGATCACAGAGCGATGCATCCAGAAGAGGCGTTTCACAGTTCCTCAACGAGATTGGCGGATTCACCTCCGGGCAGGGAAATCCGGTCATATTGCTAGGCGCAACCAATGTTCCATGGCAGCTTGACGAAGCTGTCACGAGACCGGGGAGATTTGATAGACTTATTTATGTTCCTCCACCCGACAGGTCATCGCGGGAAAGCATCGTGAAAAACTTCATGTCCGCTGTGAGCAGGAAAGGTGAAATTGACTACAGTTCCATCGGGGAGAAGACCAGCGGCTACAGTTCAGCAGACGTGGAATACCTCTGCAGGCATGCCTGCCAGAACGTGTTCCAGAGAGCCATAGATAAATCTGGCGATGATATTGTGACAACCAGTGATATAATCAAGGCAATGTCCGTTATCAAGCCATCTATAAGTGCTGAAACTGTAATGAGATACGAAAAATACAGAGATCTGAAATCAGGCACTTCAGTTTAGTCTGTCGTAGAACCAGTAAGCGTCCCATGGTGTGGTGATCAGTGTATCTCCTTCTCCGGCATTGCTGTCCGTGAGTTTTCCATAGATACACATCCTCCTCTCCTCAAAGAGGAATTCGTATTCCTTTTTCATGGCTGCAGAGTAGAAGAGGAAAAATGCCCTGTAGAGGGAATATGTTATTTCTGAATTGAGTGAAGCCATGTCTTTGCTGTTTGTCTCCACATATTTTGATATAGTTTCAAGCCCAAGATCAAGGACCTTCTTCTTGATCTGCATCTCGCTGCTGATCTCAGACTGGATGGATGATGCCAATGTACATTCCAAGTTCAACACAGGTATCATCGGATTCTTTTCGCTCACTTCATTGATAATCTTTTCTGTGGACTCTCCCATTGCAATGAAAATTCTTTTCGGTCCTATGCCCTTTACATACTTCAGGAGTTTCTTCAGATCATCAGTCTCTGAATTTTCTCCCATGTTTCCGTATGCTATGACAGTGCAACCCATTCTCATCACCTAATAAAGCCTTATAGTCTCAAGATTTTTCAGCGCGTATGCCTCAACGCCAAATTTCTGCCTCAACTGCTTTGCAAAATCCTGTGCAGATTCACTCTCCCCATGATTCACGATGATCCTGTTTGGCTTGGGGGCCATGGTACTTATGTAGCCCATAAGTTGTTTCTTGTCAGAATGTCCTGAGAAACCCTCTGCCGTCTCGACGTTCATGTTTATCTCATATCTTGTCTGCTTTCCACCATCACTCAGCATTATTTCACTGGAGCCTCTCTGGATCTTCCTTCCCATTGTTCCTTCAGCCTGGTAACCCACGAAGACAAGAGAATGCTTTGGAGAAAGAACCCATGACTTGAAATATTCCATCACGGGGCCCCCATTCATCATTCCTGAAGTAGCAAGAACCACCTTGCTCTCAGTGGAATCACAGATATCGAGCCTCTGTTCCCTTGTCTCTACCTTTCTGAATATTTTGTGCATGAATGGATTTTCCCTCTTCTCCATTATGCGTTCCCGAAGTGTTCTGTTGAGGTATTCCGGATAAGCTGCATGTATGGCTGTGGCTTCCATTATCATTCCGTCAAGATAAACAGGCATCTCTTCTATCTGCCCAGTGCTGACCGCCTCTTCCAGAACCATCATAACTTCCTGGCTTCTTCCAACTGCGAAAACGGGAATTAGAACGGAACCACCTTTCTCAAAAGTTCTCTTGATTATGGACACAAGTACTTCTGAAGCATCCTTCCTTGCCTTGTGATAGTCATTTCTTCCAGCATATGTGCTTTCTGTCATGAATGTTTCAACTCTTGGAAACTTGTTGTTTGCCATATTGAACAGCCAGGTTTTTTCAAATTTCACGTCACCGCTCAACACTACGTTGTAAAGCCCCTCGCCGATGTGAAGATGCACAGAGGAGGATCCCAGAATGTGGCCCGCATTGTAGAATGTCAGCCTGACGTCCGGCGTTATATCAGTTGTCTCGTTGTATTTGAGAACTACTGTTCTCTTCAGTTCTTCCCTTATGTGCTTTGAATCGTATGGGGATTTATGCCCTTCCGCATGGGCCACCTTGATGAAATCATTCTGGAGCATTATGGATAGATCCCTTGTTGGTTGCGTCATGTAGATGGGCCCTTCATATCCATACTTGTAAAGCAAAGGAGCCATGCCTGAATGATCAAGATGTGCATGTGTCAGGACTATGGCATCCAGTGAAGAGAACGGCTGAATCTCCGGGAGATACAGGTATGGTGAACCCTCCCATGGCTTATCACCTGCAGTGTTGGTGTTCATCATTCCGCAGTCAATCAATATCCTGGAATTATTTGTGGAAATAAGGGTGGCGCTTCTCCCAACTTCGCGATGACCTCCAAGGGCAGTCAACCTTACCCAAGGATCTCCTGGCATGGTGGGTGTATTCAGCTTGATTCCGAGGCTGTTGAGGAATTTCTTCCTGTCCTCCTTCTCGTCCCTTAGGAATTCCCGCACCTCCTTCACCGTCCTCGAATGCATTGGAGGGGCCCTGACTATTCTTGGAGACCATCCTGTTTCACTTTTCAGGGATTTGATATACCCTGAATCCTTGTGTGAAACCACTGATGGCTCTTCTAGTTCTATGACAACTTCCCCTGTGTCATGCTCAAAATAAACATCTTTCAACTGTGCATCTTCAGGTATGATATTTTCTATTTTCTTCCTGGCTGTCTCTTCGTCCCCCATTATGGACTGATCCGGCCTTATGGCTATTCTTCTCCTGATCTCCTGTGCAACCTTTCTGGCAATGTCATCCCGCTGTGAAAAGAGTTCCTCATTCTTTGTGTATACGATGATATTTGGACCTTCATATACAATGTCTGTTATTCCATTGTCTGAAAACAACCTGTTAAATATAGTTCTTACTTCCTCTACATAATCCTTGTAAACCATGCAATTTACACCCAAAAAAATTATTTTTTATAATAGTGTAATTAAAGATTCAATTTTAATTTTTTTATTCTGTCAAGCACTTCAGACTCCTGAAGCATCTTGAAACCCTGATCCTTGGTTATCACTGCAACATCAATCATTCCGCCAGATGCTGAGTCTCTTGACTTTGCAGCTGTTATTCCTCTGATGACCAGATCAATGCCCTCCTCAATGGCCATATCTTTCCTGTACATTGATTCAAGAACACCATAGACAAAGGGTGAACCGGAACCTGTGCTCACATATGTGTCTTCCACCGAACCACCGGCTGCATCAACTGAGAAGACATGAGGCTTTGAGTCCATTCCTGCAACAAGTATCTGTACCATATACGGGTAATATTTTGTCTGGTTCAGTATGTTTGAAAGAAGCGTTGCCGCTGCTGATATGGGCATGTTTATTTTTCTCTGAAGCCTGTAGAGCTCCAGTTCTGCTTTCATGTACCTTACCAGAACCTGTGCGTCTCCAACGAGTCCTGCTATGGTCATCCCAGTATAGGTATCAATCTGGAAGAGCTTCTGCCCATCCTTATGGGCTATGAAATGATCCATGGTAACTCTTCTTTCGGTTGCCATTACCACGGCATCTTTCAGGGTTATTGCAACAGTGGTAGTTCCTGTCTTTTTTACAGTCTCCATTAATTTCACTCCAGTTGACACAATCAACATTCAATATTAAATACTTTTTAATTTTTGAGCCGTGTTCTATTGAACCCACACCAGTTTTTTCAAATTTATGGTTCAATTTTGACATATTTCATATATTCACATCCGTTTCAGAAAACATTCCACTGAATGGAAAGTTCTTGTGAATATGTGTATTTAATACGATTTCATAATTGAATAGATTATTAATACCTTTTCAACATATAGAATTATGGTGCTCACGGCAGAAGATATAATGAAGCCACTTCCAGCTTTCATTTCAGAAGATACCACTGTGGAAGATGCAACAAGGATGATGGCTGAGGGAAAACGCGGGTACATACTTATCAGTGATAATGGGACGCTTAAGGGAATTGCCACAGAGTGGGATTTTATAGCGAAAGTTTTAGCTAAAAATGCAAATCCAAAGAAAATGAAGGTATCCGAAATAATGTCCACTGAAATAGTCAGTGTCGCCCCTGATACTCCTACAAGAAAGCTCACCTCCATAATGACCCAGAAAGGTGTCAGGAGAATGCTGGTAGGGACTGACAGGAAATTTGTGGGAATCATAACCTCAAGGGATATAATCAGCATATTCAACGACTATGCCGAGGTTGTGGAGAACATCGCTGCGAAATATGGCATCATCTGATTTTACCTTTGTTTGTGAATTGAAATGATCTCAATGCTGCAAATAACGGGATAGTTTATAATTTAAATTCGCTGAAATTGTTCTGTCAACTTGCAGGTATTAAATATTGTAGACACAATTCCATTCGGAAGTTGTTAGATAATATCACTTGCCCAGCAGGAATTGGTTCATGAGGGCAGATACATAATCTGGCTGCGACCTGAAAGGGACATGATCCCCTCCCTTTATCAGTTCAAACCTGCAGTCCTTTATTCTCTTTGAAAAATCTTTTCCGAATTCATGGTCTAGAATGTAATCATCCTCACCCCAAAATATGGATACTGGGAAATTTATCCCGTCTATTACATCCCGGCTAATCTGAAAATCCTCAGGTTTTGATGACTGTACCATTTCATAAAGAATCTTTGAGAAATTCTCATTTTCCCTTGAAAATTCCGTGAACAGGTTCCCCAAACTCTGAGCAAATCTCTCATCAGAAATAGGTACCACACCTGCTGGATCTATTAATATCACTTTTTCAGGTTTTCTATACACTGAGAGTTCCAGGCAAATCCATCCTCCCATCGAACTCCCTGCCAGAAAATATTCACTTATTCCCAAATGATCCATCAACTCCACAATGGCTTTACACTGAAACTTTATGACATTTCCTATGCTTCCCACGGATGAAAGCATATTCGGGATTGGGGTCTCTCCATGACCAAAGAGATCTATGCAGATTATCTCAAAGGATGGATCAAGATATTTCACAACTCCTTCCCATATTTCTGATGAGGCGGTAAATCCATGAATCAGGATGAGTTTTCTGATTCCCGGCCTATGCAGATAAGAGATCTTTCCTGTAGAACTTAGGAAGAAGAGCCTGTTCATATTCGCCCATTTTAAACTTCATAATTAAGGATTTTGCTTTCGTTGTGCTTCATGATGACACTAACATTCCTTTCCAGTCTACTCCCACATTTCAATCACATTCAGAATTGCAGTAATCCGGGAATTTCGGAATGCAAAATGCCTACCTTATCACATTGATAAAACATGGGAAAAAGCGTAAACTATGGAAAAATAGTGAAGAACAAGGAAAAAAATAATAATAAAGAGATAAATTAAGAATCAACCACGCCTATTAGAAGTATTTCTCCAAAGAAAAGATGCATTCGGCGTTTCGATCTGCCAGTAGAAATAATCTAAAGGGCATAGGAAAATGTCTATATATTATATATTATATATACACAAATATTAAAAGAATTGGAAACATAAAGTTGCATGTTCAAAGAATTGGATGAAAGCAAAGTCAGGAGAATACATCTAAAAATAACTGCACTTTCTTCTGGTGGAAATTTTCTTGACGGATATGATCTTGCAATAATCTCTGTGGCCATTCTTCTGCTTACGCCTGAGTTTTCGCTGACTTCTGCTGAGCAAACACTTCTACTGGGCTCAACCCTCCTTGGAATGGTGTTCGGAGGAATCATTGGCGGACACCTTGCAGATAGAGGAGGAAGGAAGCTACTGTATTTATGGGACATGCTTTTCTTTATTGTCTTTACATTGCTCACAGCCATATCAACATCTTTCATGGAGATTCTTGTTTTCAGGCTACTTCTCGGCGTAGCCATAGGTGCTGATTATGCCATTAGCCCTACAATTATTGCAGAGTATTCTCCCACAAAACAGAGGGGAAAACTTCTCACTATAAATGGTGTTTCATGGTTTGTTGGCGCAGCCTTTTCATATCTTGCAGGTTTCTTCCTCTCCTCCTTGGGAGATATAGGATGGAGACTGATGTTTCTAGCAGGGATCATACCGGCAATCATCGTTCTTGTGCTGCGTACATCCATACCAGAGTCCCCACGCTGGCTCATGAAGCAGGGAAAACCGGAAGAGGCAATGAAATCGCTGGAGACAGTTGTTGGCTCACCGGTAACTGCTGAAAATATATCCAAAGAAAAGTCACACATACGGGAACTCTTCAGGGGCAGATACCTGAGAGCCACGGTTTTTGTATTCACATTCTGGTTCATTCTTGATGCGGTAACTTATGCAGTGGCACTTGAGGGGCCCTCAATCCTTCAGACACGGTTTAACCTGAGTCCGGGACAGGCATCCGGAACTGCTTCATTGATTGCCATGCTTGCCATAATTGGTGCAGTTTTGACTTTCTTTGCCATAGATGTTGCGGGCAGACGTGCAGTCACATTGGTTGGCTTTCTGGGAATGGTAGTAACACTTTTAGTGGGGGGCATTGCCCTGATCTATTCCCAGAACATCATCACGATCATTCTCATCTTTGTGCTTTTCGAGATAAGCGAGGAATTTGGCCCTGGAATTACAAGCACCATCTATCCACAGGAACTCTTTCCCACAAGCATAAGGGCCACCGCCCAGGGGTTAGGAACAACCATCAGCAGGATTGGTGCACTGGTGGGAATATTCTCGTTCTCTTTAATAGCAGAAATTTATGGAAGTGGAGTGGGATTACTGTTCCTTGCGATTCTCTCTCTGATTGGAGTATTCGCTACAATTGTGTACAGAGTTGAACCAATGGGTAAATCCCTGGAAGAAGTCTCGAATGACACTTTTTGATTTTACCTTCCCAGAAGTTTAAGAACGGTGTCAGGCCTGTCCGATGCAATTGCATCAACGCCAAGATCAATCATCTTTTTTATTTCATCGCTGTTGTTAGGGGTCCATACGCTGACCTTAATACCTCCCGCGTGGCACAGATCAATAAAATTTCTGTCCAGTCCTTCATAGTACATTGACAGAGTATCGGACATGCAGGCTTTAGCAACCGATACTGGATCCACGGGTAAACCTGCAAGAAGGGCTCCTGTTTCAAGATTCGGAAAAAATTTCTTCAGGCTGAGGATTGCCCTGTGATCAAAACAGATAACTATTATTCTCTTCTGCAGTTCGGGATTTGCATTTAAAAGTTTTACAATTTCAACAAATGAATCATAGGACTTGATCTCCACTACCAGAGTTATTTTTAGTTCATCTATCACCTCCTGCAGGGTAGGAATGCTCTCTCCACCATTCAGTTTTATGTCTTTAATCTCCTCAAGAGTCATATCAGATATGTTCCTTTCAATTCCAGCTACTCTCTTTAAGTCAGGATCATGCATGATCACAAGTTTGCCGTCCTTTGTCAGGTGCACATCGCATTCTATTGCGTCAACGCCTAGTTTCTGAGAGTTCCTGAAAGCTGTGAGAGTATTCTCGAAAAACAGTTCAGCCCCTCCGCGATGGGCAATTACAAAAATATCTTTCTTCACTTCTGCCATTTTAAGTCAAGGTTTAAGGGTTACAGGATTTATAATTTTTCCCCATTCGAATAATCTGATATTTTGTGAAATTCTAGAAATTTATAACCGTTATGAAAAGACATAAAATACCGTGGTTTAATGATGCAGACGTACGTGTATCCTCTCCTTTAAATTTTTTATGACCCCTATTTCGATCCTTTCCCAAAGTCCATGTTTTTAAAAAAATAAGGTATAAAATAAAATTTAGTTTTTCAACTTAAGGTAAAATGGTGAAATATGCATTTGGAACCTCCACTTGACCTGTTTCAACTCGCACGCTCTCTGTGGCCATAAAATACTGTACTGTAGCAGGAGAAGGGCCACTATTCGTCATGGTTAAACTAAATACTACGGTAGAACTGTCAATCGAAACAACAGCAGAAAAGAAGAGTCCTATAACCGCAGTAGCGAGACCCAAAAAGGCAACTGCAATTGCAGGAGTTGTTACAGAGTCTCCATAAGGAATGGCTAAAAGTGCAATTGCAGCAGCAATAATTGCAATTCCAAGACTAATATATTCATCTATTTGACCCCAATTATAGTTAACCCCTGTGGTAACACTTAACCCGCTGTATATCTCACCCCAGCTTATAGGACTTTGATTATTCCTGAACGGAGACAGATTCAAAAGATTTCCGGCATATCCGGATTGACCGTTGTAAGTTTGCCCAAGAGAATTACTTGCAAAAAGCGCCGCAAAAGCAACAGCAAACCTATTTTGCTGTGTGAGGTTGATGTAGGATGATGCATTATATTTTGTGAAATTTTCGTTGCCTATCAAGAATACCTCAGGAATAAGACTTGGCCCCTTCTGATCAAATGAATCAATTTGTATGTTGACCTGATACTTATTGGTTGTTTCGATTGTTTTACCTGCGTTAGGTCCTGTCAGGGCCACTTCAACATATCTGTACTTTGTTGCTGACATATTTCCTTCAAAGGCAATCACTCCATTCCTGCATTCTGTAGGATTAGAGTTTACATCAAGAGCCGCGAGAGTAAGAATTGAACTGGATGTTGTGTTTCCATATCCATATGTCGTGGATGTTCCCACAATTACTCCTTTTGTGGATGTATTGAAGTATTGTGATGATAATGTAAAACCTGTTTTTATTAGAGATGCTCCAATCGTTAAACTAAGAGAGATGTTCACTCCCGGAACTGCAGCAGAATCATTTACATAAATCAGTGGTATTGGAACATTGTGGAAATAGTCTACCTGAATTGGCCTCCATACCCAAATTGTCTTACAACCTCCAGGTGAAGGGATATAATCAGTTCCTATTGCGTTTTGTGTTGCAGTGGAATTCAGGAAACCGGGATATATGGTAGATGTGTTCCCGGTTACGTTAACAGTTGGAACACTTGAATGCGTTAATAAATTTACATAAGGGTGGCATACTATGTTCATGGTATAACCCGAAACCATGTGGAATGGATTGTAAGGTACTGCTCCCGAATAATAGTAAACTGTACTGTTTGAGGAATTTTCTGCCGAGAAATAATTAATATCCATTATCATGGATGTGGTGGAGCCGGAATTTCCAAAAGTGTATTTCCACGTTCTTGTAATATTATTGATCGTAATTGGAAGCTTGAATTGTGAATTCCATGAGAGATTAACAGTTGTAATTGTTAACGGATATGATCCTTTTGTTTGGTAATAAACAGGCTTTGAATTATTCAGGGATTGGTTTGGATAGGACGGAGATGCAAAAAGTTCAACAACTGCACCTGTGAATGATGGGAAAGAAGTGTTAGTTGTCGGTGGTGCAATTCCTGATGTTGTATTTGTATAAAATGCTGGTGAAACATTAAGTTTTACAGTGATATTGGACAGATATGAAGGTGATGTCTGCGCTGGAGGCGGTGAAGGGTTATTGCCTACTGTTGAAATATTTTTGGATCCATTCTGATTTGAAAGATTCACAAGTATGAACATGGATGTTGATATGATCGCAACTACAATAATGACAGAGATTATTTTCCTGTGTATGGATGGTAATTCCATTAAATTCATATATCTAATATGTGATATATATATAATACTTACTGCTTATGCATTTCGCTCAATGATTGCCAAATTCCGTAAAACTCCAATGTTTCAGCGTGGAGAAATGGGAACTTTCTTCAATAGAAAGTATTTATTGTCAACATGATGAATAAAATCACATAAAAATGTGTCTGTAGAGTTCTATGAGATCCTGGACATCTCCCCTGCAATATCTCAGGAAAGAATCTCTTGCATTTTTCCATGCCCATACTATGGCATCCCCCTTGGACATTCCTGGAATATCAATTTCATCCTTGCTTCTCAGAAGATTTAGGTGGGAATATTCAGGAGCATTCACCACTTTCTTCAGGCTTCTGATCCTGTATTCTCCGCTCAGTGTTGCTCCATGCAGTGCACATACGTACATCATATCCAGCACATATGATGTTCCAAGATAGTACTTCATGGGCCAGAACTTATCACCGAATGCCATTTTCACAGTGTTCGTGTTCATAAGAGGAATATCATAGGAAGTGTGATTGTATCCGATTATCACCTCTGGTTTGTATTCATCCATCACGGCGGAGAGTTTTCCTATGAGTTCTATCTGATCATCATGCCCATAATCTCCGGTAAAAATTTCCGTGTATCCATCTATGGTGGCTATGGATACGGCAATTATCCTTTCATTTTGCAGAAAACCTTTTGTTATCCACGTCTCAAGATCCAGAGCCATAATTTTTGTGCACCCTGAAACCATGGATTTTATTCTTTGAAGTTCTGAACCATAGTCCATGATTACTAAACGTAATATGTTATTTTAGAATGTGCACGTATGAAAGTATCAAGAAGAGAGTATCATGAGGGTGAAGTTGATCTTCACAAACTTGCTGCCACTGTGGAAAGATTCTTCATAGAAGAGGGGTTTGTCGTCAGGCTTGCTGAGAATGACACAGGTGCAATTATACAGGCAAGGAAAGGGGGAATTTTCAGGACTGTGCTGGAGATGGACAGGGCCCTCACAGTTGTGGTTGAACTTAAGAATAAATCAATCGATATCAGCATGGGTGTGGCGAAGATCATGGATAATATTGACGTCAATCATGTAATCCATTCCCATGACTCAATTTTTATAAAGATTCCAGAAGCCCTGTGGACATATGAGACCGAACACCACCTTTGGAACTATATTGAGATATTCATGGAACTTGGATACTGAGGGAATTTACCATTTTTTTCCGGTTATTCTCTCATACATTTTTCTGTACATTTCCGAAACTTCAATTACCATTTTATCAGGAAGTGCAGGTATGTCAGGTTCCCTGAGATTCTTTTCCCTTGCAGAATAAAGTTCCCTATGATATCCGCTTTCCCTGTAATACTGCCTTACCATTTCCTTGGAGAGTTCCACTATCTTTCCATTCCTGTAATCTGATTCCTCCCAGAACCTGTCTTCGTCGGCAGTTCCAAAAGTGTCCACCACGCATAATTCCCTCTCAGCCCCCATGGCAAGCTCCTTTTTACCATCTGCATGAATCAGCCCTCTCTTCCCGACATCGGACTGAATCTTCCTGTCTATGCGCAGGATCAATTCCTTTATCTCCATAACCTCATACCTGTCAAGCCCGCCAATGCTCCTGGCCTCTTCCATGTCCAGTGGCCTGTCAGTTTTCTCAAACTTTGTAGTCATCTCGAAATATGGATCCTCAAGCATCTGTCCTGGTTCCGGCATCCTGCTGAGCCCAAGTTCCCTGTAATCAACCTTTCCGCTCCTGATCCTGTCCATGAGGCTCCCTGCAACATAATATCTCATAACGAACTCAAGTGGAATCAGGTAGTCAATCATGAATCTTGAACCACTGTCTTCGAATATCCTGAATTTTTTCACAACCATCTCATTTTTTCCCTTTTCCTGTATGAAATGATTTCCTATTCCCATTGCATTAAGGGTCTGGAACCAGAAAGAAGAGGTTCTGCAGATGGATGCGCCCTTATCAGGAATCATAACAGGAATGATCTTGTCAAAAACAGATATCCTGTCTGAAAACCTGAACAGAAGAGTATCGCCATTATCGTAAACATCCTTGACTTTTCCAGTCCTGATGAGATTCATGTTTCCATATGGAATAGTCATAAATTTACATTGCCATGGAGAATTATTACCATAAATACTTAATTAGTAATGTTCTAATATTGGAATGATATTACTCTGCAATGATTAACCTGTATAATCCACAATATGAGGGACTGTATCTGGCCCTGATAACTTCATACCTCCTCGGAATCATACATGGTGTCACCCCGGATGAACACACATGGCCCATAACCTTCTCATATTCTGTGGGAAGTTACAGCATGAAAGGGGGATTCAGATCAGGTCTCGTATTCTCCACTGGATTCACGCTCCAGAGAGCTTTTCTTTCAGAAATTGCATATCTCTCCCTCGCAGGAATATTCATGACTGCAGCTGCATTCGGAATAACGTATGTTGCAGTGGGTGTGGCAATGGCTGCAGCAGGCATGTACATATATTTCAGGAAAACGAATTTCCATGTACACATAATCTCGCATTATATGGAGAAACTTGCGGGAGTTCATCAAAAACACCCTGAACAGGAATATATGGAAAATATTCACAAGGTCAACCCAGTAATGCATGATATGAAACCCATACCTGCAAGAATGGCATTCATTCATGGACTCATCGCAGGTTTTGGATTTGGTGCCTTTGCACTCATAATATATACGGTGCTCGCCCCTTCCATGCCTAATGTATATATTGCATTCCTTCCCGGACTTCTGTTTGGACTTGGTACCATGACCATGCAGGTGATTCTCGGTGCTGTGTTTGGAACATGGATGGGCAGGAAGAAGAACCTCACGAAGGAGGGCATAGAATATGTCGCAAGAACCATCAGCAGGAACACACTTTTCTATGGCGGGATCGCTTTTGTTATATCAGGCATAATCATTCTCATATTCCCCCAGATACTCAATTTAGCCATAATCACACCAATCAAAGTGCACAACCTGCATGGACTGGGAATTGGATTCTTCATAGTAATATTCGCTGTTCTGATAGTGGGAGTGGTATCATACTTCAGAGCTATGAGGAAGGTGCTTTCTTCCGGTAATAATATATCCTGAAATTTCTGGAAGATAATTAATACAAGTAGGAAATATCATGAAGTTCCTATGATAAAACTCATTCTTGGATTGCAGTTTGGTGACGAGGGAAAGGGTAAAATTACAGATTTTGTGTCCAATGAAAAATCAATTCTTGTCAGATACAATGGAGGCACAAATGCAGGCCACACCGTGGTAACCGATAAGGGGAAATTCAAGTTTCACCTGCTTCCGGCAGGTTCCCTAAGGGCAAAATCTGTGGTGCTTGGAAACGGTATGGTGATCGATCCTGCTGCATTCATAGATGAGTTGAAGGAAATACAGAAGGAAAACCTGTCACTGGATGTCAGGATCAGTTCTGCAGCTTGCGTTGTCACAGACATGCACAAATACATTGACAGGGAGCAGGAGAAGATCAGGGGAGACATGAAAATTGGAACAACCTCCCATGGCATAGGGCCCACATATGAGGAAAAATATTCAAGGAACAGCATAAGGATTGGCGATCTTTCAGACCTTGGGATCATTCAGAGAAAACTAAAGCTCATAAGGGAAATACGGTACTCTGAAATCAAGAATTCACCATACATGAATGATGATGAACTGATGAAAATGGCTGCAAATCTTCACAGAACATGGGAAACCATAGGAAAATATGTGTGCAGAACAGAGAGTTTCCTGATGGATGCCGTGAAGAAACATGAGGATATGATCTTTGAGGGTGGCCATGGTTCACTTCTGGACATAGATTTTGGCACATATCCATATGTGACATCTTCAAACACCATATCAGGCGCAATGCACACAGGTTCAGGAGTTTCACTCAGGAAAGTGGATTCCATAATAGGTGTTGTGAAAGCATATACATCCAGAGTTGGTGAGGGGCCCTTCCCGACCGAGCTTCATGGGACTGAGGCTGAAGAACTGAGGGCAGCTGGAGGAGAATATGGAACCACGACTGGAAGGCCAAGAAGGGTTGGATGGCTGGATATACCTCTCTTAAGATATACTGCTGAACTCAACGATATTGATCAGTTGGCCATAACAAAGCTTGACGTTCTGGGTTCTACAAAAAAAATAAAGATATGCACATCCTACGGAAAAAATGTAATCAACCCAATCAATGCATTGCTGGGAAAGGAGAAACCAGAACCACAGTACATTGAACTCGACGGTTGGGGAAATCTCAGTGATGAGGAGATACAACAGATGATCAAACGCGGATATTCCTCATTGCCGGAAAAAATGAGAAATTATGTAGAGACAGTGGAGAAACTTGTGAATATACCGGTAAGCATAATTTCCATAGGACAGATAAGAGGCAGCACCATACAGAAAAATTAAGCTTCTCCTAACGTATACCTAATATATGAGGTATGACTTAGAAATAATGTCAACCTCTACACAATTATATGATTCTCAGTGAAGAGCAGAAAGGTGAAAAGGGGAAGAAAGTTCTCATGCTGGGGAATGAAGCCATAGCAAGAGGACTGTTGGAAAATGGAAATGCTTTCTCCGCAACATATCCCGGTACACCATCCAGCGAAGTTGGAAATATGCTTGAAAGAGAGGGAAAGAAAAATGGCACTTATTTCCAGTATTCAATAAATGAGAAGGTTGCCTATGAAATAGCATATGGTGCATCTCTCTCAGGTCTCAGGTCTTCTGTTTTCATGAAGCATGTTGGTTTGAACGTGGCCTCAGACCCCTTTGTTACTTCAGTTTATACAGGAATTGGAGGTGGGATGATCGTTATGGTTGCGGATGATCCTTCCATGTTCTCATCCCAGAATGAGCAGGACAGCAGGAGATACGCAGATCTTGCCCATGCTCCAATGATTGAACCCTCAACCCCACAGGAATGCAAAGATTTTGTGAGATATGCCTTCGAGGTTTCAGAAAAATACTCTGTTCCTGTGTTATACAGGACCTCCACCAGGGTCAGCCACATGAGGGCCTCGGTTGAACTTGGAGAGATCAGGAATGCTGTCAGAGTACACAATGATGTGAAGGAAATGAGGGGAAACACGACCTCTCTTCCGTCCAACGCCAGGAGGCTTAAGAGTGAACTTCTTCACAAGATGTCCTCATTGGGGGTTGATCAGGATTTCTCATCCCTGAACAGGATCGAGAAATACGGGAACACAAGAACAGGAATCATAACATCCGGCTCATCCTACAATCAGGTTGTGGATGCTGTGTTCTCCATGGGCATTGACATGAATGTGCTCAAACTGGGATTGACCAATCCAATACCTCAGGAAATAACAGAGAAATTCCTGAAGGAGAATGACCAGATTCTTGTGGTGGAGGAGCTTGATCCGTATCTTGAGACAAAAATAAGGGCATACAGAGACATACTTGGAAACGGTGCAGTCATACATGGAAAACTGGACAGACATATGCCATGGCTCTATGAGATGAATCCTCACACCGTCAGGAATGGAATCCGCATGATGTTGGGCCAGGAAGTGGAGAAGATTTCAACTCCAAAGCCTGCCTCAAGACCAGACTTCTGCCCCGGATGCCCCCACAGATCTTCATTCTATACTATCAAGAGGGCATTGAAACTTGCAGGAAAATCTAACATGGTACTCGCTTCAGACATTGGATGTTATTCCCTCTCATATTACGAACCCTATTCCACTGCAGATATAATGCTGGACATGGGGGCATCCATATCGGTTGGATCTGGAATCAGTATTGCAACCGGAGAAAAGGTAGCAGCATTCATAGGTGATTCAACGTTTTACCACTCAGGCATAACCGCATTGACCAATGCAGTCAGATCAGGAGCTAACATGCTTGTTTTCATACTGGACAACAGCACCACTGCAATGACCGGACAGGAACCAACACCAGAGAATGATGCAGTGGTGAATGGAATGGAATTTAAGGGCATATCGTTGGAGAATATAATCAGAGCCTGTGGGGTGGAAAACCTCACAATTGCAAACAGCTTCAACCAGAAGGAGCTGATGAAAACTGTGATGAGCTCATTGAAGAATGATGGCGTCTCTGTTATAGTATCAAAAGGCGAATGCGCACTCATAGACAGGAAGGAGAAGGCTGCAAGGGAAAAATACATGGTTGTTACGGAAAAATGCAGCGTATGCAGAAACTGTATAGATAACTTCCACTGCCCTGCAATACAGCAGGATTCGGAGGGGCACATATTCATTGATCCTGTCCAATGCGATGGATGTGGTATGTGTTCTGACATTTATGTATGCCCATTCAAGGCAATAGAGGTGGTACAGTGACAGGATCATACAGGATAGCTGGAGTTGGTGGACAGGGAGTCATAACCATGGGAAAGGCAATTTCAACAATACTGATGATGGAGAAACTGGATCCGGTAATGTCTGAAATTCATGGGCTTTCCCAGAGAGGGGGAAGTGTTGTTTCAGACGTGAAATTCGGTGGAGCAAGATCGCCAATACTCATGGAGGGTGATGCAGAATTCCTTATTGGACTGAAAACATCAGAAGCCATATCAAATATGTACATCCTGAACAGTGAAGGCATTTGCATTGGGAACAGGATCAATCCCGGGAGGGAAGAAGTTGTTCTGGACCTTGTGGATGGAAAGAAGATTTACTGGATAGACTGCGATTCCATTGCCGGGCACGATGCAAGTGGAAGCGTAAACATGATTCTGCTTGGGTTTTTATGCGCTGCAGATAATAGAATGCCTATCGAATCGGCAGTGGATTTCATATCCTCTTCATTCGGGAGCAGTGTCTCAGAGAAAAACATCAAAATGCTCAAGAAGGGTTACGAGGCAGGAAAGAAATTCATCCCGGATCAAAACTGATCCAAACTTAATTTTTTCAATAAATTTAATAGGTTGTCACGAATCGATTCTGTATAATGACTGAAGTTATCGGCTCTATAGACAACGCAGTAAATATGAAGGGCGTTTACTGTCTGATTTTCATACCCGGTGAAATGCTGAAATTCGAGATCATGAGCAATAAGGAAAGAAGATTTGAAATGTACCAGACAAGGATGATGGGGGGCATAGGTGTGCTTCCATCTGGCAGTGGGTTGAATGCTTACAATATACAGAAAGAACGGATGGAAAACATGATTCTTGAAAACGTTGGCAGGGGCCAGGATATCGAGAAGAGTATTGACAGTTATCTTGAAAAGAAACCTGCAGAATATGAAAGCTTCCCGTATGAAAACATAATTGAAGCGGAGCTTTCCTCAGGAACTGCATTCACATTGCCTCATATCATTTTCAGGTTAAAAGATGAGCATATGAAATTCCACCTTATCCATGGAAATTTCAGTGGAAGGGGAAAGATACCTGAAGAGGTTTTCAAAAAATATGAGGATATTTTAAGGATAACGCTCAGTGAAAGGTTGAATGTGAAATAATTCTCCATAATTCCCTGTACTACAAGAACATAACATTTTATACACTCAAGTGATTCCAATATGTGGAGAATATTAATGCAACACCATTAAGGTTCAGAAGCATCATAACTCCAAAATCATACATACTCTTCTTTCTTCCAATAATTGTGTGCGTGATTGCAGTTGCGGTTGGAAACATAATATTCCTGGATTATGTACATGTTCTTTCCGGAGGAGTGTGGACAGGAATAGATCTGTTCATGGGGTTCATTGTGGGCCCCGTCATTGGAAAACTCACTCCTGCAGCAAGAGCAGAAGTCATAAAGAATCTTGTGCCCTACATGCTTTTCTTCATGCCATCCATAGCATCAGTTGCAGTGACTGCTGGTTATTACCTTGCATCATCAGAGAGTGTTTTCATCATAACCTCCCCTGCCATATTCATATCAGGAATACTTGTGATTTTACTAATACTCCAGGGTTTCGGCATCTTCATGCCAAATGAAGTGAGAATATTCCTAGAACTTGGAAAACCTCAGCCTGACGTGAATAAGATGACCAGACTTGCAATGATGAACTTCAGGCTCTCTGGTTTGCAGGGTGCAATGCAGATCGCATTGATCTTCATAATGGCAAACATTGCAAACAATAACCTTTATCTGCACTTCTAAAATTTTAGTGGGAAGGATTCAGATGAATTCCTTTCCGATTGTTTCCCTTGCTATGATCTGCTTCATTATTTCCCTTGATCCTTCAGCAAGCTGAAAAGATCTTATTCCTCTCAGGGCCCATTCCTCCGGGCATTCCTTTGAATATCCAAATGCACCATGCCACTGGAGTGAGTCGTTTATGGCATCGAATGCCCATGTTGTGGACAATAACTTCGCCTTGGCTATCTCCTTGCTCACCTGCATCCTTGTATATTTTCCATGATTCTGTTCCTGATCGTAAATCCAGAGTGCCCTGTAACCCATGTCGAGGGCAGTTTCCATTCTTGCAGTGTGCTCTGCCACCTGGAATTGAAGTCCCTGGAATTTTGTGAGTGGTTTCCCGAATGCAACTCTCTGCTTCATATAGTCTACACCCCTCCCTATGGATTCAAGTGCCGCACCTGCACTTATGACAGAAATGAGTGCCCTTGCAAACTCAAAGCCTTCATGAATGATCTTGAATCCCTCATTTTCCTTTCCAATAAGATAGTCTGACGGAATCTCCAGATCGTTTATCCTGAATGCACCCCAGCTTGAGCCTTCCCTTCCCATCTCCTCAAGATATGTAACATCCAGATGTTTCTCTGAATATGGCATGAAAAGAAGGGATGTGCCCCTTGTGCCTTGTTTTGACTGATCAGTTTTTGCCACTGTGACGAAACCTCCGCCATTCTCCTTTATGTCCCTGACCATGCTTATGTAACTCTTCTCTCCGTTAATCACATAACCATTGCCTGTTTTCTTTGCCACAGTGGTCATGGATGCAACGTCTGACCCGAAATTTGGTTCCGTGGATGCTATTCCAATGAATTTCTTCCCTTTTGCCACATCGGGAAGATATTCCTGCTTGAGGCCCTCTTTCCCGTATTTTGAAAGAAGGTAGGACCATGCGTTGTCCACAAGGAACAGAACGGGTATGGATACTGTGGGATCAGCTCTTCCGATCTCTTCTGCCACTATACCTATTGATATGGGATCATAGCCGGGGCCCCCGTATTTTTCTGGTACTGCCATTCCGAAAAGGCCCTGTTTGGCCATTCCTTTCATTATGGAATCGGGTATTCTTCTTGCCTTGATCATTTCCCTTATTTTCGGCTTGATCTCCCTTTCTGCAAATTCCCTGACTGCCTGCCTGAGTATGTTCTGCTCCTCCGTGAATGTATAATCGAGCATGAGTACTGTATCCCATAGAGTTATTTTAACATAAGCGAGCGGGAAGCCCCCTGCGTTAGTTGAGGGAGGATGTCACAGTGAATGTAGCGGTATGAAAACTTGACCTGAAAAGCAATATATATTAGAAAAAATAAGGTGAGACCGGATTGAAAGTTCAATCATGATTCAGCATTGCTATAGATGGATCCTTGCAGAGTAGTGATACCCTGCTCTCCCTTCTCTCTGCAGTCACCTGATACCCAAGCTTCTCGCCCAGTTCAGTGGTGAATGCCATTATGTCATCATGGGAGGGCATATTGTCCTCCGTGAGCCTGTCAATGGACTGACCCACATGAACATATCCCTTGGACTCTATGAAGTGAGGGTCTGCTATGGAATCCCATCTTGCATATTCGTCAATATATGGCATGTTTACATCCTTGACCAGTGTGTGCCTTATGACCTTTCTTGTATCCAGGGATGGCAAAAGTTCCATGGTTCTGGCAAAATTTTCCCATGCATTTCCAATAGATGGATTCAGAAGCCTGTTGAATATTTCCTTCGTGGGGCCCGCTGTGGTGACATAAAGCTGTGTTGGCAGTGGATCAAGCTTCTCAAGGACCATTGGAAGCGTTCCATTTGTAACAAGGAATGTGGTGAATCCTCTTTTATGAGCTATCTCTATGAATTCTCCAAGCCTTGTGTACAGTGTGGGCTCTCCAGTGAGAGATATGGCTATGTGTTTTGGCCTGGAAGCTTCTTCCCATTTCTCTTCTGTGACCTTTGGATTGCCCTTAAACCCGGATATGAGTTTCATATGGGCCTTTATGCTCTCTTCAAGTATGAATTCAGGATCGTCCTCATCTGCAATCTTCATGCTGTCAAATCCGTTGAATCTCCAGCAGAATGAACAGTTTTCGGTGCAGGAGTTAAGTGCAGGAGTCATCTGTATGCACTGGTGTGAATTTATTCCGTAAAAGGTTCCCTTATAACAGGATGGGCCCCCGGTCATTTCACTCTTTGTCCAGTGGCACACCTTCACGGCGGAGTGCTTGCCTACAAGACCATAGTGTTGTTTCTTGTAGACTTCTGCATATTTGTTTTCCATCATGGGTAAAGATAGAATATGCTTATTTAATTTTTGAGTGATTTTCTGTTGCTATGAACTCCATCCAATTCAGACATTATTTCTCCTGAAAGGCGAGTTAAACCAAAAAATTTGTTCTAAAATTATGTACATTTATTAATAACAATGGAATCTGATTTCATGGGTAATGGAAGCCTTTGGAATGAGATTTCATACGGAGACAAGGTGCCTGATGAATTCATTGCGGTCATAGAGACCCCAATGGGGAGCAGAAACAAGTTTGAGGCAAACAAGGATGGCCCCGGAATCGTCCTTGACAGAGTTCTCTATTCTTCTGTGTCATATCCCGCAAATTATGGATTTATACCTAGAACATACTATGAGGATGGAGATCCGATTGATGTGCTTGTGATATCCACATATCCCCTTCCAACGGGAACAATAGTTAAGGCGAGGCCCCTGGGCACCATGCACATGATTGATGGCGGAGACAGGGATGACAAGATCATTGCGATTGCGACCAAGGATCCGCATTTCTCCCATGTGAAGACCCTGAAGGATATTGGCCCGCATTTCCTGCTTGAAGTCGAGAATTTCTTCACAACATACAAGATACTTGAAAACAAGAAAACATCTGTGAACGGATGGGGCGACATAGATGATGCAAAGAAGCAGATCATGGAGTCTATAGACAGCTATAATGAAAAATTCAGCCAGAATCTACAATAATTTATTTTATCTGCTGATCATTAAGGTTCACGAGAGTATCTAATTTATCCGGATATACCGGTGATTTCTGGGCCGCATCCTTTGCCTCGGCTGCACGATCATTTGGAATTGGGGCCACATGGCCATTCCTGGCTATTTTCTTCACCTATTCCCTGAAGATATCCATACTTTACGTTGGATTCATTTTCGGGGCCATGGCTTTTATTTCAATAATTTTCTCACTGATTGGCGGATACATTGGGGACACCATTGGAAGGAGATATACCATACTGATAGGAGGGGCTGTAGGTGTTGTTGCCTATTTCAGTGTGTATTATCTCTTCACTATTGACACCAGTGCACTGATCATCTCCATAATATTTGTGCTTTCATCCATATCAGGAGCACTGGTATTCCCTGCATCCTCAGCTGTGGTGGCTGACACAACAACCAGTGAAATGAGACGTTCCGGTTTCGGGATATACAGGGTTTTCACCAATATAGGATGGGCAGTGGGGCCCATAATTGGTTCCCTGATCTATAATTCAGGTGTGGAGTACATCTTCCTCTTTGCATCCATCACATACCTTCTCCAGTTGGTGATTGTATTCCTGTTCATGAAGGAGACATCAAAGAAAATCGTTGAAAAGTCTGGGAAAGAGTTCATAAGCTATGATGCTAAACTCATACTATTCTCACTTGGAACGTTCTTCCTGACACTTCTGACATCCCAGTTCAATGTTACTTTCCCAACCTATGCAACCCTTCAGGGTGGTGTTCCTCCTTCATCCATTGGATACATATATGCTGTTAACGGAACAGTGGTTGTGCTTGGCCAGATACCTGTGAACAGGTTATTCCGTAGATTCTCTGATCTTCTCATGATGCAGATTGGCTCGCTTTTCTATGCTGCCGGATATTTTGCCTGTGCATTCTCGGATTCTGTAATACAGTTCATGATTGCAATGTTTATCATAACCATAGGAGAGAATATGGCCAGCCCGGGAATAAACAGTGTTGTCACAAAAATATCCCCTGCGGGAAAGACTGCAAGATACAATGGATTCAACTCCATGATCAATGCTACTGCAAGGGGACTGGGGCCCTCTGCAGGATCGTTCTTCCTTTATGTCTATTCATATAACGGAATAAGAACATGGGCATCCCTGGATATGTTTGCTGTCATGGCAATAATTCTGTTCACCTTTACAAAGAACCTGCTGGCAAAAGGATCAGCGGAAAGTACTGTGAAAGAATGAGGGACGCAAGGAATATCATTCCGATGAATGAATTTGAATTGAGGAAGGAAACCCTGATGCTGCCCGGTTTTTCCGGATCCACAATAATGTGCTGATAGATAATCAGGATGTATATGATGATGAGGGCCACAGCGTAGTAGTAACTGTTTATATAAATAAGGAGAAGAGTGAACAGTCCAAGAGTTACTGCATGTGTCATGGAAGATATCTTCATCCCATTATTAACGCCATATCGTGTCATTACAGTTTTCAAATTATTTCTCCTGTCATGTTCTATGTCGGGTATAGTGTAGATCATATCGAATCCTGCGATCCATATGCCTGTGGCAAGCACAAGAATATAGATTGCTGGAGATGAGGGGAAGGAAGGAATCACAGCAAGATAACCTGCCATTACGCCAACACCTATGGTAACGCCCATGAAGAAATGCCTCCATGGCGTTATCCTCTTCAGGAATGGATCTATGATGAAAAGTGAAAGCACGATGGGCGAAAGCATCAGAACAAAACCGTTTATGAAATATGTGTCGATCTCAAAGAGACCTATCATAAGTGCAACGAATAGGAGTGCATTCTTTGTGCTTATATTCCCATTCACGAGACCCCATTTGCTCTTCCGTGGATTTGTTTGATCATATTTCCTGCCCATTATCCTGTTTGTGCCCATGGCTGCTGCCCTTGCAAGAGTTCCTGCAAGCAGAACCAGAACTATGATCCTCAATCCGGGAAAAGTTCCTGCAGCTATGAAGCTTCCTGAAACTATGAATGGAAGATCGAACACAGTATGCTCAAGCTTTATGAAATCCACAAAGTTTCTTGCTACTGATTCTCTATGGACTTCCTCAGTTGATCCACTCTTTCCTCTATGTCCCTGTTCATTGTAAGTGTTTCCGGCCATTCTCGTTCATACCCCTCAGTTTTCCATTTCCTTGTGGCATCTATTCCCATTTTTGAACCCAGATTGAATAATGGGGATGCATGATCCAGGCTATCTGTATGAGTGCCAGGTATAATAACCACATCACGTGCAGGATCTATTCTCGTTGTCATGGCCCATATGACTTCCTTCCTGTCATGTACATTCACATCAGGATCCACCACAAGAACTATCTTGGAGAACATCAGCTGGCCCGTTCCCCATATGGAGAACATTACCTTTTTTGCATGACCTGGATACCTCTTCTTTATTGAAACAACCACCATATTGTGAAAGACTGCCTCCTCCATGGTGTTCATATCGATGATCTCGGGTATCTGAAGTCTCAATAGGGGGAGAAAAAGCCTCTCGATTGTCTTTCCGATTATTACATCCTCATGCCACAACTTTCCAACTATTGTTGTGGGATACACAGGATTCTTCCTCTCGATTATTTTTTTCACATGAAATACCGGAAACTCCTCAGCAAGTGAATAATATCCCGTGTGATCGCCGAAGGGGCCCTCCATCCTTGTTTCAGTTGTATCAACATATCCCTCAAGGACTATTTCCGAATTCATAGGATATTCGATATTCACGCTCTGCCCCTTTACAAGATCCATTCTTTTCTTGCTTATGAGGCCCCAGAACGAGAATTCATCAAGCATATCGGGAAGAGGTGCAACAGCAGAGAATATTGTGAGAGGATCAGTTCCGAGAGTAACTGAGACATCCATGATCTTCCCCCTGGTCTCCTGGAAATTTCTTGATCCATCCTTATGTATCTGCCAGTGCATTCCCATGGTTTCTGAGTCGTACATCTGCATCCTGTACATCCCTGCATTCCTGATCCCTGTCACCGGATCCCTCGTTATGACTACAGGCAGGGTCACGAAAGGCGCAGCATCATCGGGCCATGTTTTGCATATAGGATATCTTGAGAGATCAACCTTGTCCAGAACTGAGTGTGTTGATGGCAACCTCTCATGAATTTTTGGCCTCAGGCCTGAAAGTTCCCTGAGCATCTCGATCCCCTTCATGATCATTGATCCGCTTTCTTTTGGAGGTTTTATGAGATTAACCATATCATTCCCTATGGCCTCCGGGTTATTTCCCAGTATATCATTCATTTTTTCCTGAGTTGAGAAAATGTTTCCAATAACCGGTAAATCAGAACCTTTCACGTCGGTAAAAAGCATGGTTCTTCCCTTCCCTGTTCTTTCTTCCTCACTGAGAAGCCATGTGAGTTCGAGGTCTCGATCTACGGAATTATGAACCTCAATAAGCTCTTCCTTCCTCTTCATTGCTTCAATAAAATCATGGATGTTGTCATATGGCATATACCCTTAATGACAGAAATAGAAATAACATTTTGTTAAAAAAAATAAAATAAAAAAAATGGTTTTTGTTTATTGTTTCTTTCTCATTAACGGTGCCAATGCAAAGACTCCAACGAGAATTCCCACAACTGCTGATCCTGCTGCTGATGCAGCAACATCTGGTATGGGTGATGGAGTGACACTTACAGTTGTGTAAGTTACTTTGATCTGACCATTTCCTGATACGAAGATTGTACTGTTTCCTGATCCTGTTGTGTAGCCAGAGACACTTCCTACGGAGTAAGTGACAGACCCATATGAAACGGTTACAGTCAATGTGGATGTGTTGCTAGTGTATGGATGTCCGTTCACTGTGACGTTCCATGATGTTCCGTTGGGAAGTCCAGTTTCGGTGAATGTCAGGGTGTATTTAGTCTGTGTGAATGTTACTGATATGGCTGTGTTTGAGCTGACTTTTACTGATCCTGATCCGTTTGCCACTGTGTATCCTGAAGGTGCTGTTACTGAATATGAGTATGTGTTCGCAAGAACGTTGAAAGATATAGTCGACGTTGTTGAAGAAGAATACATAGTTCCACCAACAACAACAGACCATGATGTTCCGCTTGCAAGTCCAGTTTCAGTGAATGTCAAAGTGTAGTATGTACTAACTGTAGCAACTTTGTTTGCAGAATCCAAGACTATTCCATATGTGAGTGATGTTGTTTGCCCATTTACATTTGCGCCAACAGAATAATTACCGTATGGAATATTGGATATTGTCTCAGATGATGCAGTTGTTGATGCCTGTACGACTCCATTCAGTACTGGTGCCCAGCTGGCCCCACCAGAATTCTTGTTGACCACTGTCATGTTTCCTGTAAACAGGTTAACGTTCAGATTTTGGCCAGCGGTCAAATTGAGAGTTGTTGACGTCTGGAACATGTCCGAAAGTGTAATGCCAATAGAACTGTTAGTATTAGATATTGCTAAGTCTGTGGATTCGATTGTGAACACACTGTGAGAAGGAGCTTTTGGTGCAAGCACATCAAATAGCAGGACAGATGAAACTCCAGTATTTGCTGGTGCCATGGTGATCATCAATCCGTTGTATGTTACAGTATAGAAAGATGATACTCCAACTCCTGCCTGCGTAGATGCTGATGGAACGTTCAGTGTGATATTTGCTCCGGGCAATATCATAGGCGTGAAGTCTGCTACACCTGTGGATACTCCTCCAAAGTTTGTGTATGGTCCGACTCCGTTATAGTTCCACCAGTAGTTTCCGTTAAGATTGTCTCCACTGTAGTTTGCAGAAAGTCCTGTGTAGTAATTGTAATCGAGACTCTGGATCGGATTCTCCGCACTGAACATATTTCCATGGAGTGTTGTGTTGTTAGAAAAGAGCATGAGTCCCGTAGGTGATGATCCACTCAGCAAAGTGGAGAAATATGATGATGTGAGGGGTATGCCTAAATTAACTGCGTTGTCATAGAATGTGTTGTTGATATATGATATGTTGGACTTGACATCCGGTGCGTTGTATGAGAATGCACCCATGCTCATTACTGCAAAACTGTTATTGTATATGTACAGATTCGTTGAATTCCATGTTGTCAGTGTTCCTTCAAAATAGCCTGCCTGCTGGAACGAATACCATGAATTGAATAAACCATTTTCCACCTCAATATTTGAGGAATTGTATATCCACATGTTCATTCCATTGGTACTTGGCAATCCGTAGAAACCTGCTATGAGTCCTCCAACTCCAGTGTATTGAACACCCATTGTGAATTGTTCGATGTTTATGTGAACATTGGTGTTATATACGAGGAAACCTGGGAAGACCGGGAATGCATAATCGTTCAACTGTCCGAATATTGTGTTCAACATGCCTGCATTAGCATCAGCTGTGATAGTATACGGTGAAGCCACTGTGCCTGCTCCCCTTGCTGAAACTGCTGCAGCCTGTGCATTTCCATCTATTATGATTGGCGTGTAAACTCCCATTGTTGAGTTGGAAGTGAAGTTCACATAGGTATATCCTGTTGAATTCAGTGATCCATTGGCAATGTTGTAGTTGTTAGAAAGTCCTTCCCATACGTATGACGTTGATTTTGGAAGGTAGTAAGCAAAATTCTTTCCGTAATTGACAGAGGCCCAGTTCCAGAATCCCTCAGAAGCTAATGTTGCGTTCTGGCCCACGAACAAATAAGAGTTTGTTCCATGGTTCAATGTAACTTTATACGTCTGGAATGTTGAATTTGTCTCATTCCACATGCCGTAAACCATTGATGGTCCGCCTGTGAGTATTGCTGTTGATCCAACGTAATGCACATCTACTCCAACAGATGTTTCGCCTGTTTCAGATCCGATATCATAAGCATTTGGTACATTCTGGAAAGTGTTTGTTGTTGTGTTCATATACATAAGATTCATGCTTCCAGATATGTTCATTATGGTAGCAGTGCTTCCTCCGCCTGGCCCACCAACCATTATCTCTGCATCATAAGGTATGAATCCTAGTGGTGTCATATTTGTACCGCTCACAAAGTAGTGAAGTGGTTTTGCATTTGTTGAAGAATTGAACACTGCCTGATCGTATGTTCCACTTACAACACCAGGAGTTCCCTTAACTCCAGTCAGAGAATAGTTGAAATTCACTGCCTGTCTTCCACCCACGAGAGATGTGTTAAGATACAGGTTAATGCTTAGATTCGAGTTTGAAAGGTTGTATGTTGGGCCAAGAACTATGTATGCACCTGGATATGGATTAACTGTCCCTGTACTGCTGTAAATCGCGTTTGATGACCATGACGCAGTGGGTGATGAGAAGTTCCATATGTTAAGATCGAAAGATATCTGATGCGTTCTTGCTGAATAGAAAATGACATTCTGAGTCCACATTGCATAGCTTGAGTTACCAAACAGGTTCACATTGTTCAAAACTGCGTTAAGCTGGAATGTGACACCCTGGGGTGATCCGTCTGCCAGATTCATTGTCTGAAGTTGTGTAAGGTTGATGTGTGCAGCAAGATCGGGGAATGTGTAGTTCTGCGTTCCTATAGCTCCTGATTTGTTATAAAGGCCGTAGAAACCTATACCCATAGGTGCAGGGGACTGAGAATAACCAGGTGTTATGTGCCCTGCTCTGATTCCACTGACGCTTGCGAAGTTAGGTAGAAATACGTATTTCAAGGGAGTGTTGCTCTGGTTTGCCAGTTCTATGGCTTTCTGTGCCATCTGACTTCTTGAAAGACCTGCGAAGGGGCCTGCCGTACTCCCAGATACAGGCGTAATAGCTTTCCCTGTGCTTATAACTGCAGGTGCTGCGTTGTGCGATGACGCAACAGATGAGTTATTCTGCAGAGGGATAACAAATAGCATGCCTACTATCATGAGAGCAATCAAAAAAATTGCCAAAATTGCTTTTTTGTTGTCCATTGTCTTTTGAAGGAGTTCACAATATAAATATATTACTAACTATAACTGTGTTTATATACTGAACATTCAGGACTAATTTGAATTTAATTCTGGTACGGACATTAATATTTATAGATTACAGATTCAATTAAAACGTGGCCCGTATTTGGAGTACATTTCCCTCATGGTTTCATCATCTATATGTGTGTATATTTCCGTGGTACCTATGCTGGAATGGCCCAGAAGCTTCTGGATAAATCTTATGTCTCCACCATTTTTCAGGATTGTGGTGGCAAAGGTGTGCCTCAGTGTATGAGGTGTCACTTTTCTCCTGATTCCTGCTTCCTGAGCGAGATTCCTGATCATTCTCTCCACGCTTACTGTGCTGTATTTTCCCTTCTTCCTGCTCACAAACAGAAATTCACTGCTTCTCCCCTGCTCTATTCTCCATCTGATGTAATTAGTTAGCATTTCCGAGACATATTCGGGTATGAGTACAATTCTTTCCTTGTCCCCCTTGCCATTTTCTATTTTTATGGATCCTGTTGTAAGATCAACTGAATCAACCTTCAGGGAGCAGATTTCGCTCACCCTCATCCCGGTATATACGAGAAGGTTAACCATGGAGTGCAGCGTTATATCCCTGTTGCTTGCTTCAAGAAGTTTCGCAATTTCTGAATTGTTTAGATATACTGGTATTTTCCTTGTTCTTCTTGGTGCCACAAGATTTGGAGGAGGAGGCAGTCCAAGTGTCCTGTACATGCATCTTGCTGCCTTGATGGCCAAATACTGGCTGCTCTTTGAGTATTTCCTGTCTGTTGCAAGATAGAATTTGTATTTTTCTATATCTTTTTCAGTGCATTTTGAGGGAGTCTTACCTGTGAACTGGAGGAAGAGAGATGAAAGGAATAGATACTGTTTCACAGTTGCCTGGCTTCTCCTTTCAGAAATGAGTTTTCTTCTCATTGTTTCAAGGTCAGACTCTGGAGATGATTCCATTTATGTTGATTATATGAAATATGCATAAAAAATTATGCTACACTGAAAAGTGAATATGTTTTTATGAGGAATTCGGATTCTCATACATGAAGGGGTTTGTAATTGAAAAATTTGGGCTGGAAAACCTCACATTCAGGGATGTGGAAGAAAGTGGAGATGGAATAAGGGTAAAGATCACCATGGCTGCAATCAACCCCCTGGATTATAACCTTGTAAATGGAAAGGTGGTGTACGGCGTGGCCCCAATGCCACACATAGCAGGCTCTGAAGTTATTGGAGAAGTTGTGGATGATGGTATTTCACTCAGGAAAGGTCAGAGAGTCATGGTATACAACCGAATTTTTGATTCCACCTGCGGGATGTGTGTCTCCGGAAATGAACATCTCTGCTTTCATGGAGGACTCTGGGGTGTCGGAACAAATGGTGGATTCCAGGAATACGTGAGGGTTCCGGAAAAAAACCTGATCAGAATACCTGATCATATGACGGACATACAGGCAGTATCCATTCCCATTGCTGCCCTGACTGCATACCATGCCATTAAAAGATCCAATGCGCATGCTGGAGAAAAAATACTGTTCTATGGAGCAGCAGGAAACACAGGCATACTTGGAATGCAGATTGCAAATATTATGGGGCTTGATGTTTACGGTGTTTCCAACAATGATATGGCAAAAGGGTACGGCGCAGTAAAAATTTTCAGGAGAGATGAAATACCGGAAGGCTTCACTTCAGGCATTATCATTAACCCAATGGGTTCCGAAGTGTTCCAGGATTCACTGACTCATCTTTCACGTGGTGGAAGGCTTGTAACATTTGGAATCCTCACAGGAAGGAATTCCGAAATTGATATTGCAAACATCTACACTTCAGAAAAAAGCATAATTGGATCGACTGGTGGAACAAGGAAGGACCTGGAAGAAATTCTTGAAATAATGAAAAATCATCAGATAAGGGTTCCAGTGGACAGTACTTTCAGGTTTGAAGAACTTGTTACTGCCCTGAAGAGGCATGCGGATAAACATTCAGGAAGAATCATAGTCAAATACTGATTTGATCAGGTGTTTTTCAGGATGCCGATCCTTTCCCTAATATTTCCTCCATAAATGTAAGATGCAGAAACTATTATATCCGCACCGCTTTCTTTCACCAATCTTCCCGTTATATCCGTTATCCCTCCATCCACCTCAATCCTAACATGAGGAGCGATCTCATCTATGATCCCTTTCAATTTTCTGATCTTTTCAGGTGTTGTTTCTATGAATTTCTGTCCGGAGAACCCCGGATACACGCTCATGATCAGAACCATGTCAAGCCTTGTGAGAAAATTCTTCAGCATATCCACAGGAGTGTCCGGATTGATGGCCATCCCGATCTGTTTTCCCATTTCCTTAATTCTTTTATGAACGGAATCAAAGTCGAATGGTGTTTCATAATGGAAATACAGTATATCTGCACCACTATCTGCAAAACTTTTCCAGTATTTTTCGGGATCAAGGATCATCATGTGCGCCTCGAGATTGACGTCAGTGACCTTCCTGATGGCCCTTATGAAGTCCGCCCCTACAGTTAAATTGGGCACAAAATTGCCATCCATTATGTCTATATGGAATGAGTCCGCTCCTGCATCAACGGATTCAAGAATCTGTTCCTTGAGAATTTCAAGCTTGCAGGATATTACGGATGGTGATACCTTCATCTTTTAGAATTGCAGAACCGTATTTATTTTTTCCATTTCGGAGCTGAAACATTTCAGAAGATGAAAAACAGGAGCACACAGGGGCCCTTGAAATATTAGGAATGAAATGGTATAAGTTCACGTTATACATATATTTAACATGGAAAAGAAAACTAAGGTTGGACCAAATGGCAAAGTGGTCATACCAAAGGATATCAGGAATAAAATTGGTATAAAGGAAAACTCTGAAGTTATAGTGGATATTTTAGATGATTCAATAATTATAAGGAAACTGAAACCAGAATCGGTTTCTTACGTTGATTTTTATTGCACAACTTATTCCAGGAAACTTAAAATGAAAGTGGACATTAAAAAATCACTGAGGAGCAGTATGAAAGGAATATATGACATTGACTCAGATGTCTTCCTGTATCCGGTTTTGTGTGAAAACATTGAAAAAACTGAAACAGCAGGGAAAATACTTGCACCAATCGAGAGGAAAGATTGCATGCTATACCTCAACGTTGACCTGGAATAAGGTCTCTTAAGTAAGCGAAATATTGCTGGGTAGAATAGATTCTATTGAGATGAGTAGAAAGTTCATTAATTTCCCCTTCCTTTCAGAAGGGGCCTTCCCGCTCACAGTAGATAAATAAAAATTTTTTGTTGAAACATATAAATAGGAAAACATGTATACAAATTTATGACCTCAAATAACGATACAATATCAGGAAAGGATCCAGAGGAGGTTATGAAAAAGATACTTTCTAAATTAATAAGCATAAAAGGCAACATGATTGTAAAATATGAAGAAATCAAGAAAAAAAGCCATTACGACAATACCGTAAAAATCCTTGAAGATCTTATAGATATGGAAAAACACGATATAGGGATAATTGAGAATGCGGAGAACACACCACATATCAGGTATTCTTTTACCTCGGGGAAGGAATCCGATTATGAGATTGTAGATCATATCATAGGAGAGAGCGAAGAGATGAAAGGGGATGATCCAAGATCGATTCTTGCATGGAGCATCAACCAGACGGATGAGATATACAAGATTGCACAGGTCCTCAGCCAGGACTATGAAGATGCTGAACTCAGGCTGCTTCTCAAAAACATTGCTGAAAATGAGATAAAGAGGAAGAACAGACTCAGCAAACTGTACGACGATATAGTCAACATGGATTACTGGTAATTTTTGACGTCCATTTGCTCAACAAAATTCACTCTCAAAGCCGAATATATCATTATTTTTGATAAAATTAATGAACTATAAGATTTTATCCCTGCATGGAGAAAGATATCCTGAAGGGTTCAACTGGCAGGACCATTAGGATATTTATTTCTCTCTATCCCGTTTTTAAGAGATTCCTGAAAGATCGAAAAGAAGCAAAAAGGAACAGTGACGAGGCATGGAATTACCGGAGAGAGAGGAACGGGATGGTAGCTGTGGAGAAATTCATAGAGTTGGGCCCCACTTTCATTAAATTAGGACAGATAATTTCAGCCAGACCCGACATCCTTCCCAAGGAATATGTGAGATCCTTTGAAAAACTTCAGGACAGTGTTCCTCCCGCTGACTTCAGGATAGTCAGGCCCATTATTGAGAAAGAGATTGGAAAGATAGATGAAGTGTTTGAAAGCTTCAACCCGGATGCAATATCAGGTGCCTCTCTGGGACAGGTGTATGTTGCAAGATACCATGGAAAAGATGTAGCGGTTAAGGTAAACAGGCCCGATGCTGAGTACATTGTGAAGAGAGATCTTGTTATTCTTGGAAGAATTCTAAGATTTGCCAGAGGCAGGTTAGAGAATTTCCTTTTCATAAGTATCTCGAGCATCCTGAAAGAATTCAGTGTAAGAGTCTTCGAGGAGCTGGATTATCGGAAAGAGATGAACAATGCAAACAGGATAAGGAAGAATATTGAGGGGAGAGAGAGAATCATAATCCCTGAAATGCATGAGGAAATCTCCACATCCAGAGTACTTGTGATGGATTATATTCCAGGCATCAAAATCACTGACAGGAAAAAACTGGTGGAAAAGAAAATAGATGTTAAGAAACTTGCAATGGACCTTGACGTTGCATTCATCAGGATGCTTCTCAGGGATGATATATTTCATGCAGATCCTCATCCCGGAAATATCTCAGTGCTCGATGACGGCACAATGATCCTTTATGACTTTGGAATGACTGGGGACCTGAATGATAAAACCAGATACTACCTGCTTTCCCTTTATGACGCAATGACCCGTGGAGATGTGGACCAGATGACAGATGCACTCATAGGAGTAAAGGCTCTCTCCCCAGCTGCAAACAGGGGAATTATAAAGAGAACCATGGAGATGGCCATGGAAGGACTTGCAGGAAAGAGGGCAGAAGACAGTGAAATAAGGCAGCTGCTTGAAGTTGCGAATGGGGTTGTTTTTGAGTTTCCATTCAGGCTGCCTACATCCCTTGTTCTATACATGAGGATGAGTTCCCTTCTTGAAGGAATATGTCTCACACTTGATCCTGACTTCAAATTTGTGAGGGTTCTACAGAAACTTTTCAAGGATGAGGGCCTGTTCAAGGAACTCTATGCGAAGCAGATTGGAACATTCCTTGAAGAGGCAGTAAGATCTGTGGAAGCTGGCGTTGCAATACTTCCCCTCCTGAGGAGAGAACTTGAGGGCAGGGAAGAAGCCATGCCCGCTGAGAGAAAGGGAAGGGTGGAAATGGCCCTTGCAGGAGGTTTTGTATTTATTGCTGGAATATATGAACTTGGTTCCCAATTCCTTCCGGGTACCTTAATGATACTGGTTGGAATCATTCTCATGGCTGCATCCATGAGAAGAAAATGAGACAGAATAGGACTTATTCTTGCAAAGTATATTACAGAAATACCAATTGGGGTATATGGTGAACAAATTTCTTGAATCTTTGACTGGCGGTTACACGCCCATCAAGATAGTGAGATTCGTGGTAATGGTGTGTGCACTCCTTGATTCTGCGGCCCATCTCTTTGCATCTCCAGCGGCTTATCCAATAATTACTTTCTGGCTTGAAATAGAAGTTGCAGCATTCATAATTATAGGAATTGTATTCCTGCTTGGTTTGAGAATGTGGTACCTTCCCTCAGTACTTTTCGCGCTTTTCAATATGCTTATCTATCTGATTTCAGGTGTTGTGGCCATTGCACCACTTAACCCTGTAGCACTGTCAGGACATATAGACTTCCTGAATTATAGCTTCGGAAGGGCATTCTCAATGGCAACCTGGATATTCATAATAGTTGTTGGTACCCTGCTCATACACTATGACAGCGGTTCAGCACTTAACACCCTTCTCAAGAATGATGAGAATTGACAGGGTGGATGGCGAAGGCCATGTACCCCATGACTGCTGCGGCAATCCTGATGATCCAGTGAAAATTAACATCCTTTAAAGAGAAATAATCTTTTTCAATTTCTTTCCATATGCCTGAATTCTTTCGCTTTAGCTGAGACCTTCCATAACCGTTCCAGAAGGCCTGTTTCATAAGTCCACGCAGGGATTCCCTTGCATTATGGGTCACCCTGCAGTCACTGCAGAAATATGCCCTGGCACCTGATCTTAAGAGCCTGATGTTCAGATCGATATCCTCCGCAGTTATGAGGGATGTGTCAAAACCACCTACTTTTAAAAACATCTCCCTTCTCACCCCCATGTTCATTGAGGGCAGGGTGATTTCATGGTCATGATAGAAAAGCTTCACTCTTTTCATTGTTGCATAATTTCCTGATCCTGATGTTTCCGTAAGCCCCCATACCAGATCATTATCCCGAAGAGTGGAAACCATGCAGGATGCCCAGTCATTTGATGGTATTGCATCACCGTCGGTGAAAAGAATGCAGTCTGCACTGGACATGGAGACACCTATATTCCTTCCCTCCCCTCTTGTGCATTTCCTGATTGTATATTTTACACCTTTGGGCTCAAATTCTTTCAGAATATCAAGGGTATTGTCCGTGCTTCCTGCATCCACGACTACGATCCCACAATGAGAATCCTGAGAAATAATACTGTTCAGTAGATTCCGTAGATTTTTGCCTTCGTTCAGGACAGTTATGACGATGTCCACTTTCTCTTTATTCATCTAAACCCAGTCAGCCCTCTGAGTCTCCCTTTCTTTCTTTGTTTCCTTCTTGTACTTCTTATAATGTTCCTTGCATAGATGAACCTTTGTCAGTTTTGGGTCAAAGGAAAACACCTTTGCAGCAAGGTCCGCAGGAACTGTTTTATGGTTGTCCTCTTTGCAATCCCGTACCTGGCATTTCTTTTCTTCCGGCATATTCCTGTATAAACGAAATCCCATAATAATAATTTCCATACTGCAAGAATTTTGCGAATTGGATACCTGATCTTGTTCGTATCCACCATTATATGTAATATGACCAACATTCCAGAATCCCAAAATATAAGAAACACTGCGATAGAGGAGAATGCCCGGAGTAAGCCCCCTTCTGTTACCCTGCATAGCAGGCTGGCAGCATTCGACTAATGGCCTTTCAGCCTTCGTCCTACCCGATCCTCCGGGTGGCATCATCGGATCCGTTTGGACTTTCTCCAGCCAGGGCGGCCGTCCCATCACCACAATGAAAACGTCATCCCTGCGGAATCATCCTGCTTCAAGGGGTGTATCATTTCTTTTGCCGTAGCCTTCCCTCTCGGGAAATGTGCTTCTGCTCAATGGCCTCCACCTCAGGAGGGGGGACTTTCCTCACTCCTAGGAGCGTTAGCTGCCCTCGGGCTTTCTCCACATATGATATTGCGAATCCTATTAATAATCTACTGATCTATTATTTTTAGAAAAATTCTGGACTTTAATATACCCTGCAGGAAGGAATTTCCTGCACAAAATAGATCGATTTTAATTTTGGCATGTACTACTGTCAATGTACCATAAGTTAGTTATTTTCATTTTGAATGGAAATGCATGGACAAAACAATATTGGCCATGGTTGCCGTATCTCTTGTCATTCTTGGAGGTGTACCTCTGGCTATGGCGTCCAGTGGATCATCTCCTGCCATGACAGCGAAGACTTTTGGCAACTTTGCTGTTTCCTACAGCAATGGCACAGGATTTATAGGAAGCGTAAATTACACAGGAGAAGACTACTCGACAATGCTCAGCGATGGAATATACCTGAATGGGAGTTCGTCTGCAACTGCTGCATTCTCAAACCAGACAAGTTTTGACAACAATAATGCAGTAATGTTTGGAATAGAAGAGCCTGCAGTATTTGGAGTCATGACATATACTAAGGCCACTTCCGGGGCCAATATCAGCATTCACTCAAAGGCATCCGTTTCCCTTGCAAAACAGAATGTTTCTTTCACCAATTTGATATCCGAGACCTCAACAGGACAGGAATTCAGTATGCTTTCTGGCATGGGGCTTAAAGTGAACATATTTACAGTTCAGACGTCAAGCTTCACAGGTGTACTGATCATGGATGGAAATTCTTCTTTGAACATGATGACACACACAGTATCCAGTGACATGAATGCAAGCATCACACCCTATCCACTCTTTGCTATGTTCATGACATCGGGAGACATAAGTGAGAAAGTAGCACAATATGAGCAGGGGAAGGAGCATTTCAGCTATAATAATACAACAATGCAGGTTTCAGGCTACTTCGCAACATTCAACCTTACATCCAGCGGATTCAGTTCGCTCTACAACAACAGGACAAACACAGAACTTATCAGTTCATTATCAGTTTCAGGCAATGGAACCATGGGAAAAGGCTATTCATTAAGTGACATGGCAATGAACACGCCAATCATAAAAGGATCACTTTTTGTCTATGCAAACCAGAGCTATATACTGGCAGTTCATAACAATCCTGCGATGCAATCAGCAGTTGCCATAGATAATGCTACAGCCACCATAGTTGTCCCAACAGGCAGCAATATCTCCATGTTCAAGTCCAGAAGCGGTTCCCTTTCAGTCAATGCATCTGAAATGTCATCAAACTTCACTGTCCAGGAAAATACAGTGATCGGGCTTGATCATGTCGTAAAGGCAGGGGCAGTCAACCTTGTTATATCAGGAGCAAATTTCACTGAACTCATAATGGTACAGGGAGGATATGTGAATGTGAGCGGAAACACCATAAAAGTTAACAGCACGGGAATTGCAGTGATACACATGGTTTCACCACCGGGACTTGATCATGCACAGCCTGAAATCAGGAATGCAATACTTGACGGGAAGGTTTCAGATCAGCTCTATTTCAACGGAACAACTTCACTCAACAACATGACACTGGAATTCAATTCCTCAGTCTCACTGAACATATCATCACAGACAGCAGGTCATGCATCCATAAGGGTTGGATCAAATAACGGAAACCACAGGGGAACAGACATAGTCATATTCCTTTCAAACCAGTTCCTGAAGGGCTCCACCACAGTGAAATTAACCTTTGACAATCAGTCTGTTGCAATCAGTGCAAACACACAGATTTTCAATGTGACCAGCACAACCAGTGCAGCTTATGCCGTGTTCAAGACACAGAATGGCATGCTGGTAGTGTTCCACATACCGCACTTCTCAAACCACACCATAGGCATCTCAGCAGTTCAGTCAACGACCACAGGACCTCTGACAAATGGATTTGGCGTATACACAATTCCAGTCCTTGGAATAGCAGCAATATTAATTGTTGGTGTAACATTTGTGATGCTTGGGAGAAAAAAGAAAACAACCGGTGAAGCATAATCTTCACCCTATTTTTTTGAAAAATCAACATATCTGGCATATTTTTTTTCTATTATGAGTTCTGCAGCTTTTACAGGAAGATAGAGAATATCATTTTTGTGGAGATAAAAATCACCTATGGATGTGGCCACTGGAAGATATTCAGCAGTAACTGAGACAAGGTTCATGGGATCTGTGGCCTCAGGCATATGTTTCCCTTCTTCTGTCTTTTCATGATATGGACCCACAGTGGTTATTTCCTCAACAGGCTCGATCTCCTCTTTTTGAGCGATATTTTTCACCTGGATCAGTCCATCAATATAGAGTGCCATCCTGTTGTGCATATCCATTATGAATATTTTTTCCTGTGATGTGAGCCGATCCATTATGCTGGAACCGATCTCAAAAAGGGAATCCCTGAGTATCTTCTCATATCTTTTCAGCAGGAAATTCCTGATATTTTTCTCAATTATGTCCCTCTTGTCCATGACCTTCCTGTACATATCAATCCTCTCGGGTGATATGTTGTTCCTGGCCATTTCATCAAGGGATTCTATGGCCTCCCTTGCTCTCTCATAAAAATTTGGCTTGATCTTCTGAATCTGGACTGTCGCGGACTCCTGACGGAAATAGTCTCTGATCTCTCTCGCGATCTTATCAATTTCAGAAGCCGTTAGGGTCATATATATCTCATATATTTTATGACTAATTATCCTTTATCATACCCTGAATGAATTTTCACCAAAGAGTCTTTCCGGGATGTCAAAAAATGCTTTCTGAAGTAATCTCTCCCCTTTTTCACCATATTCCTGCCTGATCCATTCTGTCCTTTTTGGAACTGCGTCGGCAGGTAGATATTTTCCCGGGTTTGCAGGATCATTTACGTGATCTGTCTCAATCATGAAATATTTTCCCGAGTCCATGGAGTCACGTATGGCTTTCCTGTTGGCAGGTACCGAAAATACAAGATTTGAATCGAGAAGCAGTGCCTGAGGCATAGCATGATGCTTCACCACCATTTCTGGCTTCATACCAAATTTCACCGCCATGGATTCGATTTCTCCAGCACCATCCTTATCAAGATCTTCAGTGTGAAGAATCACGGGAATGCGGCTGTCAGAACATTTCTGGAATGCGTATTCCATAACCCTGTTGCATGCTTCCATTATTTCATGATCAACCGGGAAATGGGGTCTTCCGATTTCACCCACGGCATTTGCTTTCCCTTCCATGCAGAGTTTCACCGCGAGATCTATTCCTTTCCTTGCCATCTCCTCTCCTTCATGAATATCCTTCCATAATGTAAAAAGGTCAAGAGGGTAGGGGCCAATGGTGATGATCACGTCAATCCCTGATCTTTCTTTCACGTATTCAGCCATCCTTATGTGCTTTTTATACAGGTTTGCATAATGGTCTGCAGTTGCATCACCTTGAAAAGGCAGGTTGGTCAGGTTGATTGATGTCCCTCCAGCTTTTCTGAAGATCATCACACTGCTCATGTAATCATTATGGAAATTGAGGTGAAAATGATTGTCAAAGATTCTTTCCATGTCTGGTTCTCCTTACAGTGAGACAATGCAGCGAGGATTAATCTATATTTTCATGCACCGGGAAAGGACATATTACTGGAAACTGTCAGTTACGGATTCAAGCCAAAATTCTCACATTCAATCGAGCTAAAAAATTAGAAAAGATTTATTAGACAGAGAGATTAAGGGTTTACAGTGATAAAATGCAGCAGGGACAGATGGCATATGATAGAGCTATAACAGTTTTCTCTCCTGATGGTAGACTATTTCAGGTAGAGTATGCGAGAGAGGCCGTGAAAAGAGGTTCAACTGCACTTGGATTAAAATTCAAGGACGGTGTTTTGCTTATGTCCGAGAAGAGGGCAAGAAGCAAGCTCATGGAACAGAACTCCATGGAAAAGATCCAGCTTATTGATGATTTTGTTGGTTGTGTAACATCCGGACTCGGCGCAGATGCAAGAGTCCTCATAGACTTTGCAAGAATTGCCACACAGCAGGAAAAGGTAACATATGGATCTGTTGTGAATGTGGAAAACCTTGTTAAGAAGGTTGCCGACCAGATGCAGCAATACACCCAGTATGGTGGTGTCAGACCTTATGGTGTTGCAATAATATTTGCAGGAATTGATCAGGTGGGCCCAAGACTCTTCGATCTTGATCCATCCGGTGTCATAAATGAATACAGGGCCACTGCCATAGGATCAGGCAGGGATCAGGTTCTGAACTTCCTTGAGAAAGAATATTCACCTGAACTTGATGAGAACAAGGCAATAAAACTTGCTTTCAACGCGCTGAAATCATCTCTGGAAGATGGTGGGGAAATGAAGATTCCGGAGGTTGCATCTATAAGGCAGGATGGAATTTACAGAATTCTTTCAAAGGAAGATATAGAGAAGAAATTATCTTGATATTTTCTCCTATAATTATAACAGTTTTGCAATTTTTTTAAACATCACTTTATCATAAAACTTTTTTAACCTACTTTTTATTTTCTATACATGGAAAACATAAGGAATATTCTTGAAACAGAAAAAAATGTTGCAGTTGTTGGAATTAGTGACAAGGAAGACAGGGACAGTTTCAAGGTTGCAAAATATCTGCATGAGCATGGATTCAACGTCATACCTGTGAACCCAGTTCTTAAGCAATGGCTCGGAATTAAGGCATATGCAAACCTGAAGGATGCTGCATCGGAGCACCATATAGACATCGTAGATATTTTCAGAAAATCTGAAGCGGTGCCTGAAATAGTTCATGAGTCCATAGCAATAAAACCAAAGACCATATGGATGCAGTTAGGCGTGATGAATGATGAGGCTGCAGATAACGCAAGAAAACATGGCATAAAAGTCATAATGGACAGATGTATCATGGTTGAGCATAGAAAACTCTAGTCGGGGTAGCCTAGCCTGGTAAGGCGGCAGATTCGAGATCTGCTGCTCCTGTAGCACGGGAGTTCGAATCTCCCCCCCGGCGTTTACCACTTGCTATGAGAAACTTTCTGTTAAGGTTGAGAGAGGATACCACAATTTACCTGACAATCAGGACTGAAACTGGAGAACTTGCTGACACTCTTGCGGAAACGGAACCGAGCAGTATGCCCTTCTTAAAGCCAAGCTTCCTGTTTCCCATGATGACCATATCCGGCTTGTAGCTATCAATGAGTTTCAGGATTGTGTCCACAGGTTTTCCTATGATTATTTTTCCTTCTGAAATTTCCCTTCCAGCTTGTTTGTTAATTCTTTTCACATGTTTATTCATGAGTTTCTGGGCCTTTGCCATGTATTCTTCTGTTTCCGAAGTGCCCTCAACTGTTGCAAGATAGTCTGGCAGAGGGACTGCTGGAAGTTCGAAGGCGTATACAATGAGAAGTTTGCAGTCTGGAGAGTTGCTCACTATGGATTCAGCCATGCTCATGGCCTTAATAGATTCCGGAGAGAAGTCAACTGCGCACAAAATTCTGTTAAAAGGCATTATTCCCATATTTCTCATATATATAACGACAGTCGCAATATAAATTTATTGCATGTTGTAATTTTCCCTGGAAGCATAAAATCATAAATATCTGTATAAAATGAACCCTCTGTAGCTGGGATAGCCTAGCCTGGTAAGGCGCAGGTCTGGAAAGCCTGTGCTCTCGTAGCTCGGGAGTTCGAATCTCCCTCCCAGCGTGATCTTGACCACAATCATGTTGATTTTTCGATTCGCAGGAAAAATAAATTTGCATAATATTGTATGTATCGTTATAACAACGAGTTATTCTGGTTACATGTGAATATACTCATATATCTCCCGGAACAGGGGCCAATTCATATACCATGCATGCAACGTGATAGATAAACTTTATATCTGTTTCAAGTCATGTTTCAACACAATGCTCATACCTGTAAACAAGAATATCTTTAGATGGGGGACTCCCGACCCTGAAGGAGACTGGGTGATGTACGGCCATCTCATCATAAGGGAAGAAACCTGCTATTTGATAGACCCTCCACTTGTGCCAGATCTGCTTGATTCTGTTCTCAGAATTGGAAAGCTTGGAGCAGTGATATTGACAACACTGGATCATACAAGGGGTGCAAAATATATCTGTGCAAAATCAAAAGCGGATTTATTCATTCCTGAACAGTTGAAATCGACTTCAGTGGATCCTGATCTTATACTGAGTCAGAAAGGTATCAAGGATTTCCAGAAATACGGAACAAAAAACCTGTTTGGCATGAAACCGATCAGAATCACGATCGAAGGAAAAGTGAATGGAGAAATGCCATGGATTGATGAATTCGCACTCCTGACAGATAATAAAGAATTGATAGTTGGAGATATAGCCATTGGCACATTTGATGGAAAAGTAATAGTTGCACCGGAGTGGTTTCCGCATAACCCACCGAATTCGCCATATCTCCCTGCGATCAAAGCGTTTTCAGAGATTGTTCCCGAATCGGGTGCAGTCTCGCTTCTCGCTTCACATGGTTACAATCTTTACGATAAACTTCAGGAGTCAATGCACTCTCTGTTCTCAGGATGAGTTTTACGAAAATGTCTATACTGAAAATGTATACAATGCAAGAAAGAAAACCTATAATGCTTAATACAGAAATTTACATAAAACTTAGAAGATTTATTGAATCCTATTCTGAGAAAATAAACAGATCATACTCATTCAGCGATGCTATCGGGTTCTTGTTAAGAAAGCCCTTTTTCATCTATACAGTTGATGAAAACCTCAGGGATTACGTTCTTGCTTTTTTGCCAAGATCACCAGACATGAGGATGTCCTTGGTGTACTGCTTTTCGGATCTGTTGCAAAAGGTACCCACTCGCGTAACAGTGATATTGATATAATGATCATAAGTGCATCGGGTTTTCTGGAAACTCTCAGAGAGATCAGTGCGTGCCTGCAGGAATTGGACTCACTTCATGTTGAATTGCTTCTGAGAAAAGGATTGCTTATGAATATAGCTCCATTAATAATAACTCAGACTTCTCTGAATGAATTTAACCCAATATATTTTGATTTTGCAGATTATGGGATTCCACTCTTTGATCGGAATATGATACTTGAAAAATTTTTAATTGACATAGAGAAAATACCTCATGAAAGAAGACCTTACGCTGATGGGGAAATACTGGAGTGGGCTAAATGACTGATAAACTTATTGCAGAAGCAAAGAGTTGGCTCAAGAGTGGAATTCTGAATCAGGAAGGGAAAAATTATTCCAAGAGTGTGTATGCTTTGGAAATGACCCTTGAGATGGCGCTCAAGTCAGTTGTTGCATCATCTGGAAGAGATGCTCCAAGAAGGCATGACATTATCCCTCCTCTCGAGGAATTAATTCTATCAAAACCAAAAATATTTTCCACTGAATTCAAGAATTCGTTCATTTCCATAAAACCAGTATTCATGGAACTCCTCGTTGTAAGACAGGCAAGCGCCTATAGTTATGAAACATCGATTAAAGAGGAAGATTTTAGGACCATTTTTGAACAGAATTATCATCCTGTTGAAAACATGATTGAGGCATGTGAAAAGGAACTTAAACGAAAAGAAGGGAATCTTTCTGAAAAGAAAAAGTAAGTTTTTCTATTATAAATAAACTCTTCACTTGCATTGCAGTAAACACTCGTTTTTTTATTGAGAATATATACCAAAATATAGAAAAATGAAAATAGACATTTTGTCTGCACTGATTAGAGGTAAAACGTATGCACGGGAAGATCCTGTTTGTCTGTGTCGAGAATGCTGGAAGAAGCAAGATGGCTGAAGCATTTGGGATGAAGTATGGGCTTGATTGCAGAAGCGCTGGAACCATGCCTTCAGACAGGGTAAATCCTGACGTGGTTAAAGTCATGGATGAGATCGGAATTGCCTTGAATTCTGGAAAACCTTCCATGCTTACTGAAGAGATGGTTATAAACGCTGACAGGGTGATCACGATGGGATGCTCCGTGGAGGAGGCCTGCCCTGCAATTCTTTACCGTAACATTGCAAGGAAATTGACTGAGTGGGATCTGCCTGATCCAAAAAATAAGAGCATGGATGAGATCAGGGAAATTAGGAACAGGATTGAAAAACTTGTAAGGGAACTTTCCGAGAATGAACATTGATCTTGCCATTTCTGTTGCCATATTTGCGGTATCTCTTTTCATGGTGATAAAGAAACCATTCAGGATCGATATTGGTTATTCTGCACTCATAGGGGCCCTTGTCACTGCAGTTCTTGGACTCATTACTCTCGATCAGGTAATCACAGTTCTGAGCATAGTCTGGAATGCTACCCTGACCTTTGTTTCTGTAGTGATCATTTCACTCATATTCGATGAGTCAGGTGTGTTCCACCACCTGGCGCTTAAACTTATGAAGCTCTCCCAAGGAAGCGGCGTGAGACTGTTTACTTATGTGATTATAGGTGGAGCATTCATATCTGCCATATTCGCAAATGATGGAACTGCACTGGTGCTCACACCAATCATAATTTCCCTCCTTTCAAGGGCAGGCTTCAGGGAGAAATCCATCATAGCATACGTTATGGCAGTCGGATTCATCGCTGATTCAGCCAGTATACCGCTCCTTGTAAGCAATCTTGTGAACATCATCGCCGCCACCTATTTCGGAATTGCATTCTTTCCCTATATGGAGATAATGATCCTGCCAGATCTTGTAAGTGTTGCTGCAAGCCTTGTATTCTTATATATCTTTTACAGGAAGGATATTCCAAAAAAATTCAACTCCGAGTATAATGTTGAGGAAGACTATATCAAGGACAGGACAGTCTTCAGGCTGTTTTATCCTGTTATCATAGCACTGATCATACTGTACTCAATTGGAGGATTTTTCTCCATACCCATAGCATTTGTTGCAATGCCTATGGCCCTGTTCATGGTTCTTCTCTCAAGAAGAGGGAAGGCAATAGATTACGTGAAGGTTGTGAAAGAAGCCCCATGGCAGATAATAATTTTCTCCCTTGGCATGTATATTGTTGTCTTTGCAATGGCTGAGCATGGTCTTGCTTCCATGCTCTCTTCCGTGCTCCTGTATTTCAGCTCTTATCCATATGGACTTAATTTTGTCATATCAGGCTTCATATTTGCATTCACTGCATCCATAATGAACAACCTACCTTCAGTCCTTCTTGGTGATATTGCACTGAAGACTGGAGGCTTCTCAGGATACATTGTCCTCACAAACGCCATAGGAAATGACATAGGGCCAAAGTTCACACCCATAGGCTCACTTGCCACACTGGTTTGGCTATACATGATTAAGAGAAAAAGTGGAATAAAAATCAGGACAGTTGATTACATGAAAACTGGCTTATTTGTGGGCATTCCAGTACTCACACTGACACTTCTTTCCCTTTGGGTTGAGACAATTCTCTAAATATTCGTAAGCTTGAAAATGCTTATTATTGCAGGTAAACTACAGGTTTATGTACCTGCAATACTCTTACATTTTTTACATCCTAGCGGTACTTGCATTAATTATGGGCATATCCACATCACTTATACTTAAATATGCCATAAGATCGAAAGATCATCTCCAGAAATTATTTTCCTATATATTACTGGCTATGATGAATTCTATGCTGGGAGCCCCTGCCATTTATTATTCCGGCATCATACACGTTACTGTAACTGACGTATTTCTTCTCTCTGCTGGTATCATGGCCGCAGAATCTGTCTATCCACTCATAATTTTCATACAGGGAATTGAAAATGGAAAAATGAAGGAAATAAACTGGAAAGTGTTTGTCTTCTTCACGATATTTGATGAATATCTCATGAGCCTAGATTTTAATTCCATAATAAGTACCCACAGTATCCTGAACCAATACGGGAATGCATATCTCAACCTCATCCTAGTGCCTCTTTCTTCCATATGGTTCATTCTTCCCATGAGCCTTGAAATGATTCTCACCACAGTATTGATTCTTGGAAGACGCGATGCAGACGGTGTGGCGTTTATCACAATGCAGTCCGTTGTGATGCTATTCACCCCAACTGCCATAATTTCAGGCCTGTGGACCTCCATTTCGGTTTATACCGGAGGAGCAGCTATGACGGCACTTCTTGTCTTTGTATTCCATTATATGTACAGAAAAGGCTATGCTGAGAAAAAATTTGGTACATACATCAACAGGATCGTTGCAGCATACTGCATCATGATGGCTGGAGTTCTTATTTTTCAATATTATGGGAATGTGATGGTAGTATCTGCTTCCATTCTTCTGGAGATGATCATCTATCTTCATTACGTGTTCCAGTACGAATCAGGGGGAAAAAAGGAAAAAATTTACTGGCTTGCAAACAGGAAATGGACAACACTCTTCCTCCTGAATGTGTTCATTGCGGAAGTTGGAATGGGTGCGACCTTTGATTTTCAGTATTTTGGTGCCATTGGTTTCATTTCCGGGCTTCCGTTTGTACCTCTGTCAATGTCTGTTTATTCTATACCTTCTGCTATGTTTGATTCCATAATTTTTGTAGCTGGAATCACAGGATCCCAATGGTTCCTCATTATGATGGGAATTGAGATGGGTGCCATGGTCATAGTAAAGATTCTGAAAACGAAAGAAATCGGGAACAGGATCAGGCTATCTCTTATGCTTATGGCATATGCCATTTACACCATTTTCCTTCCATATTTCGTTTTCACCTCAAGTCTCCCCTCTTATCCTTTCTTCGGTTGGTCCATGGGCATAGGAACTGCAGGAGGGTTATCTTCTGCACTCATTGTGCCAATGCTGCTCACCTATGTTATAAGCGGCTCCCTTTCAGTTCTCTTCGGGGCCAGGCAGCTTTGCTCCGTTTTCTGCACTGCTCCAGTTATGTACCAGGGAGCATTTTATGGCGACATGAAGATTTACAACAGGAGTTCTCCAACGGGAAAGAAGATAAGTCTGCATGGCGAGAAGGAAACTAAAATATACAGGGTTGTTTCAATTTCTGTATATCTTTCGCTTGCGATCACATCCCTTATCTCCATCCTTGACAGTTATTTCAAATTCAATTTGTATTTATTTGGAATAGATCCTCTTGCATTCACCTATGTGATTATCTTCGACATAATGTGGTATGCTGTCTTCGTAACCATGCCCTATTTTGGATCCTACGGATGCATAAACACAGGTTACTGCCACTGGGGAAACTTCAACAGGTGGATTGCCAGATTCGGATTCTTCAAGCTCAAAGTGAAAAGTACAGACATGTGTGTAACCTGTGAGAGCAAGGCCTGTGCAACTGCTTGTCCCGTGGGCAATTCCTCCCACCCGGGCTCATTCATATCAAGCGGAGAGTGGAAAGGGAACAGATGTGTCGGAATTGGTGAATGTCTTGAGGCCTGTCCCTATGACAATATATTCTTCTATGATGTGAGAAACTACATGAAGGAAAGATTAAGGGCTGGGAAGAGGCAATGAATTTCCTGTTGATTCTGAATCTTCCTGGAATACCCTGAAAGCCATTGAGAAATAGAATATCATAGAGAATATCATAGAGAATGAAAAGATTATCCACTGGATTCCAAAGTATGAATTCACCAGCACAGGTTCCACGAGGCCCATGGCTGACATAAATATAATAATAGTAAAATAGAGGACCTGCTTATTCCAGCCTTGCTCCAGTGAATCCCTGTTTGAATTTACATATGAAAACACATAATATATTGTAAAAAGCATCACTGCTGTGAATATTACTGAGCCAGGCAGGATGTACTGAGAGGGGCCCAGTATGGCAGGATCGGCCAACTGCATCAGTATGATGGATATGGAGAGTTTCCTCCTGAAATAAGTGTGTTGTACCAGAAACAGTACAGTAAACATCTCCACTACCATAGGTATCACGAACAGGTAATTTGTCACTGAAAAACCAATCATATTGAGCAATTCAAGGTACACATTTCCTGTTCCAAAGCCGTAGGCGAGGATATAGAGTAAAAATGCCATCGACACTTCATTCCATCCTACAAGGACAGCAATCCACATTCCATGGCTTCGAGTCATATGTTTCATGTTTCCATTGAAGGAAGAGACCAGGAGATAGGAGAGGAAAACTGACATTTCAAACATTGAGATATTTATCGCCGTTACCTGATTGATGAAGCCGTTTGGGGCTATGAGAAAATAAGTGATGCTGTTAAGCATTCCTGACATCATAGCAAGGAAAAATACCAGTATTCCTATTTCCCTTGTCTTTAATCTTTCATAGAATTTAGACACATAGTATACAGAATAAGCTATGAATGGTGTCATCAAAATTTCAACGAGAATTATAAATAGAAAAGCCACAAGACCTAATTTAAAAAGAATATAAAAAAGTTAAAAAAAATTGGTATTTGGTGTTTAATATTTTTATGCTGGCGCTGGCGCAAAGTCATTGTACAGGAAGTACCCACCTGCCCAAACCGTTCCAAGCTGATATTCCTGAGCCTGTGTGAAATTCACAGATGTGGAAAGCACAAGGAATACGTTTGACTGATCCACATACGTATAGTATGACATGTTTATGAGCATGTTGTTTTCCTGATGGAACCAGTACAAGGCCAAGGTTGAGTTTACCTGTTCTGTTCCGTTTGTGTATGCGGAAAGCATCTGGTCCATTATTTTTGCCTCAGTCACATTGTGGTATGGGTTTGACGTGTTGTATCCGAACCACCATGGTGTGAAGTCATTTGGGCCAGGGTATGTTGATAAATTCAGTGGGTTAGCCATAGGCTGCAGATAGTCTGTTGGGTACGGGTAGTCTGGGAGCCATCCAAGTTCATATATAGGCATTGGATTATTTGCCTGTACCTGATTAGCTATCAGAGTTGGGAATGCAGCTGGCACTATCGGGAAATCTTTGTACGGATTGCCAGTGATGAGTGCAAGATTCTTTGCCCATGCTGTTGCTCCATTGAGGTCCACTGGATCAGCAGAGAATATATATATTGGAACGTCGAGAGCTGAACCATTGTATTCCCATGAACCGCTTACATTTGTAAGTGTCATATGGTCTGCTATTATGTTTGAGTTGCTGTTCCAGTTATGAACAAATATGTTCCAGTTCTTGTGTGCAAGATTCATGTTGAATCCTATTCCTGCCTGCTGTCCCCATGATGTACTGTTAATCTGTGAGTAAGAAACTCCACCTAACATTCCGACAGGTATCATACCTGCATAATTTGATGCAAAGTTGACTGAAGGAGTGTATAGTGCATTTCCAATATCATAGTTAAGGTACTGGTTATGGTTGTATGCAAACTGGAATGCTCTCCTGGCATGCAGAGATGTGAACATGTCGAATGGCATATTTATTCCTGGAGAATCTGTTGCTGCTGAGGTCAAGTTAACATTTGCATTGAAGTTGTACCAGGTAAGGATTATACTGCTTGTTTCAGCAACATTAACCTGATGATTTGCCTGAAGTGACTGTACCTCATTCCATGAAGAGGTTGGGATTCCAGCAGCCTGTGCTGATCCACCCTTAAGGAGCAGGTATGTCGTTGTGGGTTCAGCAATATACTCAATTATGACGAACTTGTAACTAGGAGCCAATATCCATTTGTTTGGAGAAACAAAGTTCGGGTTTGCTTCCATTACAACTTTACTGCTCTGGGATACTGAGTACAGGAAGTAAGGACCGCTTGCATCTACATGCGTCTGTACATACTTGTTCCAGTTTATCGGGCTACCCTCCAAAATGTAATTTGCAAATCCTGATCTATTGAATGTTATTCCAGCTCCGTGCTGTATGAGCCATGATGCGCTTGTTATGTAAGTTCCTGATGTGTAGAACAACTGATATACCAAGTCCTCGGACATTGGAACCTGGAAGTGCATAGTCACTGTGTTTGATTTATTACTGTAAGTCATGTTTTGCGTTATGTTGTAGAATGATGCTGATGCAAAATAGTTTCCTGGCAGAAGGTACTGTGCGATTATCCATCCGGGGTTGTATGTTCCTGGCGATCCTGTGAACAGGAGGTCCCTTACAAGTGAATAGTACACATCATATGCTGTAACAGGTGTTCCATTCTGGAAAGTTGCATTTTTGTTTATGGTGAATGTATAGTTGCTACCTGGAACTACAGTTATGTTGTACGTGAATGAGGTGCTTCCGTATCCTGCAGTTGTTTTATTGAATGTAGCAGTGTAATTGTGATAATGTGCATTAACTCCATGTCCAATAGTTGGAAGGAATGCTGCAAGGTATGGCGAGTAACCTGTAACGCTTGATCCGTTATACATAGTGAGCTGCTGGTACGTGTTTGCAAGTATTTCATCACTTACCGTATCGTAAGCAAGCTGTGGGTCAAGTGTCCTGAAACCGCCTGTTTCCAATTCTGCATTTGTGAATGTTCCTGTCAACTGTCCCTTCAGATATGCTGGAAGAACGACGAGAGAGGAAGTTGGCAGAGCTACAAAGTCATAGTATGTTGTAACGCTTGTTGCGTTGCTTGACGTTATTTTTCCAGTAGTTAAATTAACATAACCCGTATAAGTAATTATCTTTGCTACTGAATACCCATTGTATGAAGATGCGCTCAAGTTGAAAATTGGAGAGCCGTTGAGTGCATATGCTCCAGAAGTAGCATTGAACACATAGTTGAAATATAACGATTTTGTCGTACCACTGTGATATATTGTGACTGTCTGGTTATATATCTGGTATAATCCACTGCTCGGTTCTGTATAGTAAGCAATTTCAAGCGCAATGTTACCACTGTTTGTGTATATGTTTGAAGCAGTGATACTAGAATGAACTGCAGTTGTATAGGACTTGTTGGTAAAAATTAAACCTGCGGACTGATTTTCGTTTACATTTGGGGTTATGGTCTTCACCGGTGCGACGTATGAAGGTGTGCTTGCTCCGTTAGAATAAGTACCGTTGGATTCGAATATATAGTCTCCTCCTATTGCGTAATTATGCTTCATTGTAGCATTACCGTTTGAAAGATTTAGATAGACACCATTGGAAAGCCCAGTTGTACTCGCTGTGCCACCTGTAAGATCACCAAACTGATAGGAGATCGATTTTACTGGACTTCCATAATTTACCTGGAACGTATAATTTGTTCCTGCACCCTGTACCTCTGTTATGCTACCCTTTTTAGTATTGCTGCTTGTTGACAAATCGTATGCGATTGCAACTGCGGCAACAACCAATATTACAGCTACAGCTATCGCGATCCATTTGCCCTTTCCACCTAAGGAAGAGGGTTTGAAGGATGCTGATGAGCCGCCTGTACCACTATTTTCTGTCATTTTTTGCCTCCGTTAGCATAGTCATAAAAATTATAGTATATAAAGGTATTTTTTTTTATGGGTCTTTTATATACATTGCCCGAGTGTGCATGAAGTCGTACTTCCCTGATAATATACAAATTTTGTTAGATAAATTCTTGTTCCATAGTAATTATACACCGTATATTTTTTTCCTGAGTGTATTCAAATAGAATTTTATCTCGTAATAGAACAACAGGCATTCGAGAATTGTGATGAATAAGAAGTAGTATACATTGTAAATACCCCATATGGTAAGATATGGATATGGCAAGATACTTACGACGTTCAAAAACTGCGTAGAGTAAAAAGACTGGAATACAACTATCAGGATATTAAAAAATAATATTCCGAAAAAATAGAAATATCTGAAAAAATCAGAAAAAATATATTGAAAGATCTCTTTCCAACTTAATTCATTTGAAGAGCGCATCCATCTGCTGTTTTCAATATTTTTATCCCTAGAGGTTAATACTGGGTTTCTCTTCCTCTCCCTCTGCTTCTCCATATGATTCTTCCTTTCTGTCATTATAATTGTAGTCGAAGAGCAGGCATGATACAAAGTGATCTTTTCGAGGTTCCATGAGTTTCGGTGTATCTGGTTCGATTATGGCCAGTCTTAGTTCCCCAGTTTCCTGATAAGATATGTCACCAATTGCAGAGAATTTCACACCACCTTTCTTTGAGGATTCTTTCATAATCATTTTTGCTATTTCAGCTTTCACTTCTTCTTTGTCGAAAGTCTGCCCTTCAGCAAATATGAGATCTATTATATTTTCTTGCTCATCAGAGACTATTTCTGTTATTTCGGGAAGAGTTGATGCCTCCTGATTCCTGTAGGGGTCAAGCATATCCTTTATTGGCTCTACCAAGTCCCTGGCAGACCAACCACAATTCTTCATAGCTACTGGGCATCTTGGATGGAAATAGCATCCCTTTGGAGGGTTTGCAGGGCTCGGTATTTCTCCCTCAAGAACTATTCTTTCCCTAGTGATTGTAGGATCAGGGATAGGTATTGCTGAGAGAAGTGCTTTAGTGTATGGATGGAGCATATCTGTGAAAAGTTCCTCAGTTTCAGAAAGTTCAACCAGTTTCCCAAGATACATGACAGCTACTCTGTCTGACATCATTCTTATAACGCTTAAATGATGGCTGATGAAAATGAATGAAATATTTCTTGTTTTCTGAAGATCCTTCAGTATGTTCAGAATCTGTGCCTGAACTGAGACATCTAGAGCTGAAGTTGGTTCATCAAGGATCATTAACCTTGGTTCGATGGAAATGGCTCTTGCAATGCCAAGTCTCTGTCTCTGCCCCCCACTGAATTCATGTGGGAATCTGTAAAGGTGATCCTCACTCATTCCGATTTCAGTGATTAGACTAATTTCCTTGTCTAAAATCTCGGTTTGATTCATTTCAGTTAACAATTTCATCGGTTCAGCAATTGAGTCTTTTATGAGTTTCCTTGGATCAAGAGAAGAGAATGGATCCTGAAAAACGGGCTGCATAATTTTCCTGTATTTTTTCATTGCCCGGTTTCCTTTCTTTGTTATGGAGTGCTCTTTTGAAAGTACTTGATATCTATCAAGAAGTTGCGCGTATTCTTCATCATCCTCATCCTCAAGAGTGGAAAGCCTCTTATCAATATCCATAACTTCCATCATAACATCATCAGGCAGATCAATGAAAACATCTCCACTTGTGGGCTTTATCAACTGCAATATGCTCCTCCCCAATGTTGTTTTACCACACCCTGTTTCTCCCACTATACCGAGCGTTTCACCCTCTTTCAGGTTGAAAGTTACGTCATCAACCGCCTTGATATATCTCTTTTTCCTAAGTATTGTTCCGCTTGTCTGGAAGAATTTTGATATGTGCGAAACATACAGAATTGTTTTTTCATCATTCATTTTTACTCCACCTCTGATTCATCTGAATACAGGAAACATGCAACCTTGTGATTTTTTGAGATTTCCACGAGCTTTGGTTTCTTCAGTGAGCATATATCCATCGCAAATTTGCATCTGGGATGGAACCTACATCCGCTTGGCGGAGTGATTAGGTTAGGAACTGTGCCCGGAATGGTTTCAAGCTTTAATTCCTTCTCCCTCTTCTTGTCAGCTCTTGGTACCGAACTCATAAGTCCCACAGTATATGGGTGTTTTGGATCGTTAAATGTTTCCACAGTGGATGCTTCTTCCACTATATTTCCTGCATACATTACTCCAACACGGTTACAAGTTTCAGCAATAACGGCAAGATCATGTGTTATGAAAAGAACAGCCATCCCTATAAGTTTGTTCAGATCTTTTATGATCTCAAGTATCTGAGCCTGCGTTGTTACATCAAGTGCAGTTGTTGGCTCATCAGCAATTAACATATTTGGGTTAGATGCGAGTGCCATGGCAATCATTGCCCTTTGCTGCATTCCTCCTGATAATTCGTGAGGATAGGAATCTATAACTACCTCAGGTCCTGCAATATTCACAAGTGTGAGCAGTTCCATGGTTCTCCTCCTTGCCTCTTTCCTGTATTCTGCCATATAGTGCTTGTATGCAAATCTCAGTTTCATTTTGAGATTGAAGAAGTTTCCACTTTCAATCCTTTTTAGTTTCCTGATTTCAGTCGTATATCTGTTGACTGCAGAAGTTTCTCCAGTTCTCTCAGCCTGCAACAGTTTGAGGGTCATCTGAAATATTTCTCTCTGAAGATCATAATACCCTTTTATTGTTTTTATATTTTCAATATTAATTCCAGATTTGTTTTCTCTGATCATGTTCAATATTTCAGTCTCTATATACTGTCTGTCATCAGAGGTCGTAAGGAGTGAAATTATACTTTCCTCGAATTCATGGATTGCATAGCTGGCTGTGAAGTTGTTAACCGTTTTTCTTTTAAGTGTATCATCATTGAGTGAATAATACTTCGTTATGAACTCATTGACATCTCCTGATGAAATGTTTTCTCTCCTGATCATGCTTTCTGAAATTGAGGATATATTGTGAAGCATTATGACTTCCATGATCTGTTCCCCTATGCTCATGGTCGGGTTAAGGGCAAGGAATGGTTCCTGGAATATCATCGATATTTTGTCCCCCCTTATATGTGATAGAACATTGTTGTGTCGCTTAAGAGCCCTCTTGTTTCTCTTAATTCTAACATCAGTTTCAGATTTTATTTTAATCCTGGCAAGAGTCTTGATATCTGATAAAATATTGAAATTGTCGATGAAAATTTCTCCTGATACTACTCGTCCCGGAGGATCTGGAATGAGATCCATCACTGATGTTGAAGTTACACTTTTTCCACATCCACTTTCTCCAACAAGACCGTATATCTCTCCAGGATAAACCGAGAATGATACCCTGTCAAGTGCTTTTACAATTCCTCTTGCTGTAAAAAACTGTGTCACCAGATCCTTCACTTCAACATACGGCTTGATTTCCTGTGTTTTTTCAGATTTCGTTTCTTCTATGATCAACCTATTACCTCCTCATCTTTGGGTCCAGAACATCCCTCATACCATCACCGAATATATTAATTCCCACTGTGAATATCAGAAGGAAAACTCCCGGTATGAAAATTGGCCACCAATCACCTGTCACGAGATACGCTTGCCCTATTGTGATAAGGTTGCCAAGCTCTGGCGTATAACTGTTAATTTGTATAATGGCACCAAGCCCAAGAAATTCCAATGTCGCAAATACTAGAACTATACTACCAAGATCCAGTGAAATTTGAACGAAAACTGGCGAAAGAACACCCGGAATTATATGAGTTACGACATTTCTAATTCTCGAGGAACCAGAAGCAACTGCTGCTTCAATGAACCTTGATGACTTCAATGAAAGTGTTATCGATCTGGTAAGCCTTGCATAAGTTGGCCACCATATTATGATCAACGCGAGTGCAACAAGGTTGAATCCATTTACAGGAACGTGATCCTGAAGGAGAGAATATGAAAGTATTGTCGTAAAAGCTATTGCCATCACTAGGAAAGGTATGCTGTAGAATACATCAGTGATCCTCATCATGAGTTCATCCCAGAATCCACCAAAATACCCTGAGAATGTTCCTACAAAAATTCCAACTATTGCACCAGTAAGCACTATTACCAAACTGTAACCAAGATCAATTCTTAGTGATGCAAGTATAGCTGGAAACAATGGGTATGCTCCCACTGTAGTACCAAACCAGTAATGCCATCCGTTGGCAAATGTGGGAGGCGTTGGCAACTGCTCTCCAAGAGGGGTACCAGGGGGGAGAAGTTGTGGCAGCGAAGTGATGATGTTTGGCCCATATCCCAAGTATGCTGGATATATCACATCCAGAAGTGCTAATATCATGTACGTCATGGTTATGACTAGACCCGTCATTGCTACCTTGTTCTTTATGATCAGTTTCAAAGTCTCGATCATATCCTCTACTTTTGGATGCCTTTTTCTCTGGACTGCACCTTTTTTAAATATACTGATTGTTGTCTGCATTTTTATTCACCAAATTAATATCTTATCCTTGGGTCAAGGAACGCATAAACCACATCCACTATGAGGTTTGTGAGCATAAGTATCAAGCCAAAGAACAGAATTGTTCCTGCTACCCCGTAAAACTGGATATTATTCCCAACTGTTCCGACGACCGCAGCAAGCGAGAGCCTCCCAAGTCCTTCTAACTTGAATATATCTTCAACTACTACTACACCGCCAAGAAGTCCGGCCACAAGCAATCCAATAACAGTTACTGAAGGAAGAAGGGCATTTTTTCTTATATGTTTTTTGAGAACCATCTTCTCCGGAACTCCCTTTGCTCTTGCGGTTTTTATATATTCCTGGTTTGCAGTATCCACCATTCCAGCCCTTATAAACCTGAGTAAACCCGCAAGAATGCTCATGCTGAGGGTTAGAACCGGAAGTATAAGATGTTCGAGAGCAACCAACGCAAGTGGGAAGTCACCGTGCAAGACAGAGTCTATAAATAACATGTGCGTAGGCTGTGAAACACCATTAACTATAAATCCAACCTGTTGGGTTGATGGATAACCCTGACCGGATATTGGAAGACCATAGGCACCCAGAGGCCCGATGTTTTTCCCAAAAACTAATTGAAGTACAAGTGCAAGCCAGAATATGGGCATTGCGAAGAAAATTAAGGAGAAAACTCTTCCAGTGGAATCGGCAACAGTGTTAGGTCTTGATCCTATAAATGTTCCAAGAGGTATTGCTATGAGAACAGAAACTATTACGGTAAAGATAGTGAGTTCAAGAGTAAATGGGAGATAATCTTCAATTCCAACAATAACTGGACCCGAATAAAAATTGGAATACATGTTTCCCAAGTTTCCATGTAATATATCTACTATATAAATATAGAATTGCTCCGGTAATGGTTGACCAATTCCTAAAAGAGCGATTGCCTGTTGTTTTTCTATCGCCCTTTGTGCGGGAGAGGCGCGCTGGTTAACATAATTTGCAATGAGATCACTTACTGGAATCGCCCTAAGAAGTATAAAGGTCATTAGTAAAAGGCCAAGCGCCGTTGGGATTAGAATTAGTAACCTTCTAATTATGTAGTATTTCAACTCCATGAGGAACCTGATAAAAAAAACAGTATATAAGATATTTGATTATGGTACAACCCTAATATAAGGAAGTTCATTATTATTTTCATAAATCCTTCCAAACTCTGAGTTTTTGATTATTCTTCTCTATTATTGATAATCCTGAGAGATGACTTATAATATATATGTGTATAATACACTGAGAATTGCATGAAAACAATTAGCTCAGGTTCACCTTATGTTACAATAGAAAGAAGCCAGTGGAAAAGGATGCGTGAAAGAAAGAACATTGAGCTAACAGAAGACCAATTGGATAAAATGAGAGGGTTGAACGAATTTCTTTCCATGCAGGAAGTGAGGGACATATATGCACCTCTCTCCAGACTTATCAAAGTATATTATGAAAATTATCTGCATTTGAATCGGAAAAGAAAAACATTTCTGGGGCTTGGAAACGAAAAAATACCATACATCATTGGAATGGCAGGAAGTGTTGCAGTTGGAAAAAGCACAACTGCAAGAATCATAAAGGAATTGGCATCCATGTGGCCCGAAAAACCATCTGTTTATATTGTTACCACAGATGGATTCCTATATTGCAACAGGGAACTTGAATCAAGGGGGATCATGTCAAGAAAAGGTTTTCCTGAAAGCTATGATCTGAAATCTATGATTAATTTCCTTTATGGCGTTAAATCAGGAATCAAATCAATAGAAATACCTCAATATTCTCATCTGATTTATGATATAATTGAAGAAAAGAAACTTATAAAAGATCCAGACATAATCATATTTGAAGGACTTAACGTGCTGCAGACTCATACCAAGAAGCTTTCTGCCATGGGACCAGATTTAATGGTCTCAGATTTCTTCGATTTCTCAATATATGTTGATGCAGAGGAGGAGATAATAAAGAAATGGTTCATGGAAAGATTCCTCAAGCTTAAGGCCACAGCCTTCAAAGACCCAAAATCATATTTCAGGAAATATGCGGAAATAGATGATCAGGAGGCAATAGAACGTGCTTCATACATATGGGATGAGATTAACGGCAAGAATCTTAAGGAGAATATTATCGGAACAAAATACCATGCAGAACTGATTATGGAAAAAACCACCAATCACATGGTGGAAAAGATTCTTCTCAGAAAAATCTAGGGATGATTATCTTCTAACATATTTTGTGAACAGCCCGAATAGATTCGAAAATCCGTCTCCCCATGTATTCAATTTTGGCTTTGAAAGTCTTATTCCATAACGTACAGGAACCTCTATGAGCGTACCTCTCCTCAGGGCCTCGATCTTGATTTCCTGAGAAAATGACATTCCATCACTGAGTTCAGACATCTTTTTATAAATTTCACGCCTGAAAATCCACATTCCGCTCTGGGAGTCAAATAACCTGTAACCATAAAGAACTGAAATTGAAAAGTTCAGGATCTTGTTTCCTATCAGATGCAGATTTGTGTAGGAATTCTGTGATCTCAGAGTCATTCTATCGCAGGAAATAAAATCAACCTGATTTGCGTCCAAAATCTCTATGAGAGGTTTGATCACATTGCATGGATATGTTCCATCGCCATCAAGGCAAACAACAATATCTCCGGTACATTTCATAATTCCAGTCTTGTATGCACGCCCATATCCTCGCCTTGGCTCATCAACAATCGTAGCCCCCATGCTTTCAGCTATCTCTCGTGTTCTGTCAGTGGAATTAGTGTCAACAACGAAAACTTCCACTGGATTCAGATATTGAAGGGACTTTATTACATCCCCTATAGTTTTTTCCTCATTCATTGTGGGAATTACGACGCTGATACTCATATTTGTTCCCCCGGGTATTCCATTACGTGATATTTAATCTTATAGAAAGTGCCATTTCCGGATTGAAGTATTACAATCCTCAGTGAAAAACTTTACTGCCATATTCCTCACCGTTTGAAATATACAACAACCTGCAAAATCTGATTCAAGTCAAAACATGAGGAAACAAAGTGCGACAGCGAATCAAGTTTCCCGTACCCTCGCGGAATACAGTACTGGCAAGAAACGTAGCAGGCTTAACCGTCGGGTTCGGAATGAGACCGGGTGTGACCCTGCCACTATGGCCGTCGCAACCTGATATCGATATCTTGTACATTAACCTTATGAAATGTACACTTTTTAGTCAGTAAAATTTAGATAAGGCTATTATACAGATTTACATGATATTTTATGACACTTAAGATTGGCGATAGGGCCCCGGTTTTCAGCTCAAAGTTTGAGGATGATACAGAATTCAGCCTGGAAGAGCACCTTGGCAAAAACAATATCGTGCTTTACTTCTACCCAAAGGATAATTCGTATGGATGCACCCGGGAGGCCTGCAGATTCCGGGATGAGATCGATGACTTCAACAAGCTTGATGCAGTCATAGTAGGAGTCAACAGAGGAAGTGCAGAATCCCACAGAAAATTCGTTTCGGAGAGAAAACTTCCTTTCCACATAATTGTTGATTCAGGTTCAATAATTTATAAGTTATATGATGTGAAATCAGGCATTATAGGTGAGAGAGTCACTTATGTAATAGACAGGAATGGAATCATAAGGCATGTATTCAATTCACAGACAAAGTTCAACCAGCATCCTGACGAGGCCAAGAAAGCGCTTGAAATGATTGAAAAAGGAAATTGAGATTATTTTTTCACATTGAATGCCTGGAGAACTGGATTGTTCAGGAAACCCTTTGTGCTCAGAATCTGATCAACACTCACTTCCCTGATCTGCTCCATGCTGTCCCTTTCCCTTATGGTTACTATATCCTTCTCAATTGTGTCATAATCAACTGTTATGCAGTATGGGGTTCCTATTTCATCCTGTCTCGCATATCTCCTGCCGATGGCCCCACTGTCGTCATAGTATGCATATGGCTCAAGGATCTTCAGTTTTCCATAAATTTCCATGGCTTTTTCCTGCAACCCGTCTTTTTTCTGTAGAGGCAGGAGAGCCACAGGATAAGGTGCAATTTCAGGTTTGAGTTTCAGCACTGAATATCCGCTTTCTCTCTTATACATGGATGAAGCAAGTAGAGATGCTATGATCCTGTCAATCCCGCTGGCAGGCTCTATGACTCTTGCAAATCTTGTCCCGTCAATGTAAAGTTTTTCCCCTGAGGCCTCATGATGCCTTGAAAGATCATAAGTTCCCCTGTCAGAGATTCCGGTGATTTCAAGCCATGAGTCATTGATTTTAGCTTCCAGATCCCAGCAGTCTGATGAATAATGTGCCAGTTCATCCTTCCTGTGCTGCCTGAATCTCAGCCTCTTCCTGTCCATCCCGATCTCCATTGCAAATCTGTAAGTGATTTGGAGGAAGAATGCATGATCAGCAGATTTTATGATTTTTTTCTCAAGCGCATGTGGAAGCGTTGTGAAGTGATCCTTTCCATCCATGTCATGCATATGTATCTCCTCCTGCAGAGTGGGCGTGAATGCCCCATTCACATCAGGATCAAGGAAAACCTCAACCTCTGCCATGTTGAATTCCTTCTGTCTTATGATTGCCTGCCTTGGAGATATTTCATTCCTGTAACCTTTACCCTGCTGGATAACAATCATTGGAAGCCTGTCCCTGTTGTAATTCTTAAGCAGCCTGAAGTTCACAAAAATTCCCTGCGCAGTTTCTGGTCTTGCATACATCCTCTCTCCCTGGTTGTCGATCATGAACATGAGATGATGCTCAAACGGCTCCCCAAGTTTCCCCCCACATCTGGTACATTTAAGATCCAGGCCATCCATAAGTTCCTTAGCCTCATCAACAGTCTGAGGAACTGCATCAATTCCTTTATCTGATAAAATTGATTCGATTTTGTATCTTGTCCTGCACTGTGTGCATGCCACTGCCATATCGATGAATCTGTCCACGTGTCCAGATGCCTTGAGGACAGGATCAGGGGTCAGAGACGGTGTGTCGATCTCAATAGCCCCCAACCCCATATAGATGTCCTTCCATACCCTGTATACTCTTTCCTTAATAATGGAACCAAGGGGCCCGTAATCATAAAGTCCTGAAAACCCACCATATATTGAAAAAGACTGCCAGAAGAACCCTCTCCTCTTTGCAAGTTCAATAAGATCTTCCATCTCACCCATCAGCATCAGCAAAGAAGTGAATCATTCGCATTATTTCATAATATCGAATTTCTATATGAATCATACATGCTTCTTGCTGAACACGGAAAGTATGTCTATATCCAGCAGGATGCCTTCCAGCCCGTTTCTTCCAGAAATGACAGGTAGCTGGTTGTAGTTTCCATCCCTCATCCTTCTTGCTGCGAACTGCAGTTTCTCGTTGAGGTGTGCAACAACAGGGTTATGAATTGTTATAGATTCAACTGTTTCGTCAGGAATCTTTATCATGTTCTTCTCTATGAAATATGAGACAACATTCCTCACACCTTCCCATGACCATGGATCATCTTCGCTGAGCATCTGTGAATTTTCGCTTCTCACTAATCCAATCTCTATTCTGTCAAAGAAATCCCTGTCTGTAACCAGGCCCTTGAAATTTCCGGAGGAGTCCACCACAGGATATGTGAATATTCCAGTCATTTTCATTGTCTTGTAAATGACAGGCAAAGGTGTCTGTTCCCATATGGGAAACGTGATGGAATCCATCACTTCCTTCACCAGCACTGATCCATGGTCCTTCTCTATTGTCCTCAGGAAATCATGAGGTGTCAGGATTCCGCATACATGTTTATCACCGTCAAGGACAATCATGTGCCTGCGCCTTTCAAGCATCATCAACCTTGCCGCTTCATCAATAGGCGTGTCCTGGAAGACCGTTCTCTGTTTCCTTGTGATCATGGAGGCCTGTGTCTCCTCAGGTCGTGAGAAAATATCCCTTCTTGTTATAACACCTGAATAATTTCCGGATGAGTCAATCACAGGCATTCCTGTTATCTTGTTTTTAATCAGAACATTCACCGCATTTGAAACGGTTCCCGGTATACTGAAGGTTATGGGGTCTGTGGTCATTATGGAACTTACGGTCTCCATATATGAACATGTGAAATACATTTAATAATTATGGCATCCTATTATACCACTGATAAATTTTCCATCAGTATGACTCTTTTCACTTTTCCGGAATTGAACACCAGTGTGGTTTCCATTGAGAGCAGGATGGATGAGGCAGTGGTTGTGGAGAGAAAGAACAGGTTTCTTGCTGACATTTCACTGGAAGGTAGAATCTTTCCATGCCATATTCACGATCCCGGAAGGTTGAAGGAACTTATTTTTCCAGGAAGCAGGGTGCTGATCAGGAAAACTGCAGGACAGAAGACAGATTTGTCTGTCACTGCGGTTATTTTGGATAATGGAGAGAAAGTCCTCCTTGATACGAGGTTTCACAACAGTATTGGAAAGGCTTTCATCAGAAACCCTATTGGCTCGGAAAAGAAGTATCTCGATTCGAGATTTGATTTTCAGATACCGGGTGGATATGTGGAGATAAAGGGTTGCAGCATGCAGGTTGGCCAATATGTTGTTTTCCCTGATGCACCAACTGAGAGGGGGGCAAAACACCTGAGGGAACTCACACATGCAAAGGAGACTGGAATGGATGCGGGAGTTGTATTTCTTGTTTTGAGGAGGGGTGCTAAATATTTCTATCCCAATCTGGCAACTGACGTGAAATTTTCAGAGGAATTCTTCAGGGCACTGGATGCTGGAGTTGAGATGATATTCCCAAAATTCACACTTATTAACACTAATATTGTCTATTGCGGAAATGCAGAACTCTCAGATCACACTCCAGAATTCTTCTGAAAAAGATTAATAGAAAAAAGATGCATTGTATCACATGGAATTTGTCATCACAACCGTCAACAAAACTGAGGATGCAGAGAAACTGGCAGAGGATCTGGTCAGGAATGGCCTTTCTCCATGCGTGAACTTGATTGAGGCAAACAATTCAGTATATATGTGGAATGGAGAAATTGTTCATGAGAGGGAACATATTCTTCTCATCAAGGGAAAAGATCATAAAAAAATTTCCGAATTTCTCGGGAAGAATCATCCCTATGAGGTTCCTGAAATAATCTGGTTCAGTGGGGAGATTTCTTCAGATGAGTATAATAATTGGTTCAACTCATATTTTGCCAATGAAACACACAATTAATATGAATTCTAAATGAAAAATGTTTAAATGGAACCAAACATTAGCTGTGCGGTTAGATTTAAAATGAGTGAGAAGACAGACTATGATGTAATTGTTGCTGGTTCAGGGCTTGCAGGAATGACTTCCGCTGCCATGGCAGCAAAGGGCGGAGCATCAGTGCTTCTTGTGGACAGGAACGATGAAATAAATGTTGGAAAGAAAACTGTGTGGGGATGGTCCTGCGGTGACGCTGTTGCAGCATCGCATATTACATTCCTTGAGAAACATCTAAAAACAAAATTCGACAGACCTGAACTTGATCTGAAGGTTGATGGCGTTCTTGCACTCTCCCCTGATCTCCAGGCAAAATACCCTTTCGATGGTGATGGATATTCTCTTGACAGACCAGCTTTCGAAAGAAAACTCTTGAAACTTGCAAAAGGATACAAAATAGATTACATGCACAACTTCGATGTTTCCGGGCCTGTGGTTGAGGATGGATTTGTATGTGGAATCAACGGGAAGGACATGGATGGAAAGCAGGTTACATTCAGGTCAAAAATAGTCATAGACGCACTTGGGGTTTCTACAGTCATAAGAAGAAATCTTCCAGAGAATCCTTTTGTGGACAGGTCAGTCGATATTGATGATATTGAAAGCACTGGGAGATACATCTACAGTTTTGAACTGGAGAAGGAAGATGAAAAGTATTATGATCCAAAATATGCACTGATCCACCTGAACAATGATCTTGCACCCGGAGGATATGGATGGGTATTCCCGAAAAGTGGCAACAGGGTGAATATAGGTCTCGGAGTCCAGAAGAGAAGCCTGGACATAAGAAACAAAAAATTTGGAAAGAATGATAATCTGCAGAAGCTAATTGATGATTATGTGAAGTGGATACCGATTTTCAAGAACCTGAAGCTGGATGAAAAGGATAACAATGGAAAGGGAATATGGTCTGTTCCAGTGAGAAGACAGATGGAGAGCCTCGTTTTCAATGGTTATATGGGGGCTGGAGACAGCATGACAATGCCAAACCCCATCAGCGCAGGAGGGATAGGCCCTGCTTTGATTGCGGGAATACTTGCAGGAAACGTTGCTGCAAAAGCAGTTCAGGGCGGAGATGTTTCCGCTTCAGGCCTCTGGCAGTACAACCTCGATTTCAATGTGGAATACGGATCGAAGATGGCAGGAATGGAAGCATTCAGGATATACTTACAGTCCCTGAGCAATGAAATACTGAACTATGGAATGAAGAATTTCCTCACAAGGAAGGAAGCTTCAGATCTCACGGTTGGACTTATTCCAGAACTTTCCATCGCAGACAAGGCAAAACTCATACTCAAGGGTATGAAGAACATTAACGCTTTCAGCAATCTTGTCTTCACCGTGAAGAAGATGAAGGAACTCAACGAACTCTACCTGAATTATCCAAAGTCTGCTGGCGACTTTGCTCCATTCAAGACAAGGGTTGTTCATGAGATAGAGGGTATAAAGAAGAGATTCCCTCCTGCATCTGCTTGATGCAGATCAGTTCTGGAGCGGAAAATCCATTTTTCTTAAAATTTCTAATTTTTCAGGATAGAGGAAGGAGAATACCCTGTCATCAGTTATGAATGGTATATCCCTTGCAACACATTTTTTCCTTATTCCAGAGTCAGTAACCCCGTTGCTGCAGAATACGGTCTTATCCTGTGGATGATCAAGAATTTTTTCAGCTTCATCCCTGCTCATTGTCTTAATCTCTCCATCATGAATCATGGATGCATTTTCCCTGGTAAACACTATGAATTGATCTGTCAGCCCCATCTCATCAATAATGTTTTTCCGGAGTTCGTCCAGTGTCATGCCTGAAACCATGGCCTCCCCTGTGGATTTCATTTCCGGGCCAAGGCTCGCGTTTGAATTATGGTATCTGTCGAAGGGGAACACAGGAATCTTTGCATAGAATCCATGACTATCATTCCTGATATCTTTTATTTTCCCACCAAGTATGATCTCTGTTCCATACTCTATCCATGGTATTCCCGAATGCTTGGACATTATAGGCAATGTCCTGCTTGCCCTGCTGTTCAACTCGATGACGTATATTTTCCCATCCTTCTCCATGAATTGTAGATTGGCAAACCCCTTCAGATAGAAACCAGACGAAAGCAATCTTGCAATCCTGATTGCCTCGTCTCTGATGTAATCCTCAGGAATCCATTCTCCACCTATTGATATGGCATCTCCTGAATGAACACCTGCCTTTTCCAGATGTTCCATAATTCCTACCACATTTATTTCTCCAGAACTGCAGAGAAAGTCCAAGTCAAACTCTCTGGCCCCTTCCATGAATCTTGATATGTGAAGTTCAATATCTGAGCCGGATTCCTTCAATTCCGATATGTATTCATCCACTTCATCATCCCTGCGAAGGATTCTCATCAGGCTTCCTCCTATTATGAATGAAGATCTTATTATGACCGGAAGGCCCAATTCCTCCACTTTTTCCAGAACGTTGCTTGAATCTTTAGCAACTGTCCATTCGGGTTGAAGAATTTTATTTTCCTGAAGAAACTTTGAGAACAGATTTCGATCCTCTATATTCATTATGGATTCATAAGAGGTTCCAAGGATTATCTCCTTTCCATGGATTTCCGACAGTATTCCCGCCATGTTCTGACCAGTCTGCCCTGAAAACTGGACTATTATGCCTTCAGGTTTCTTCATGTCAATCAACCCTGAAACATATTCGGGCACAAGAGGATCAAAGAACAACTGTGCAGATTCATCAAAATCCGTGGAAACAGTTTCGGGATTTGAGTTTATCATGAGTGGTTTCTTGCCTATTTTCATCAGATACCTCACTGCCTTGACTGAGCTGTAGTCAAATTCAAGGCCCTGGGCAATCCTGTTTGGTCCTGAACCCATGATTATGACTGAGTCTTCCATTGGCCCCCCTGATTCGTCCTCTTCCCCATAGGTTGAATACAGATATCTCGTCCCTGATCTGTATTCCCCTGAAGATGAATCAATGATCCTGTATGTGGTGGATATGCCCATTGCCTTTCTCTTCTCAATCAATTCCTGCTCAGATATTCCACTGCACCATGATATGATCCTGTCCGGTATGCCAGTGATCTTCAGTTCTCGCAAATCTTCTAAAATTTCATCCCTGTTCATTGAGAATATCCTCCTGAGAGGCTCGTATATCCTCCTGAGTATTCTATCATCCCATCCCGACATTTCAGAGATATTCTCACAGGTGTATCCTGATTTTATTGCATTTATTATGCATCCCAATCTCACTCTTGATGGTGCCCTGATGTGTTTTTCAATATATTCTGCTGGAAGTTTTCTCCTGAAGTATATTGAGAGATCAAGTTCCGTGGATACAACTGCCTTGAAGAAAGATTCTTCAAATGTCCTGCCAATACCCATGGTTTCCCCGGTGGACTTCATCGATACACCAATATCATGATCTTCTGGAAATTGCTTTTCAGGCCAGAGAGGTATCTTCACCACCACGTAATCCTGTGATGGCTCAAAGGAGGCAGATGTGTTCCCTGTGATTGGGTTGATTATCTCCGTCAGGATCTTTCCTGTAATCAGTTCAGTTGCAATTTTTGCAATTGGATATCCGGTTGCCTTGGAAGCAAGTGCAGATGACCTTGAGGTTCTCGGGTTCACTTCCACGGTGTAGATCTCATCATTCTCCTGATCAATGGCAAACTGCACATTGCAGGCGCCCTCAATCCTGAGAAGATCTGCAATTTTCAGGGCTTCCTTCCTCATTCTCTGGTGGAGGCTGTCATGAATAGTCAGTGAAGGGGTTACCACGATGCTCTCACCTGTGTGAACACCCATGGGATCAATGTTTTCCATGTTGCATATCATTATACTGTTTCCTGTGGAATCACGGATAATTTCATATTCCATCTCCACAAGCCCCCCAAGTGCATGTTCTATCTCCATTTCCTCCTGCCTTCCCTCTGAAAACACACGTGAAAAAAGGTTTTCAGCATCCTGCCTGTTTCTTATTATTGCACCCGACTTTCCACCCAATGTGAAGGATGTTCTTGCCATGAAGGGGTAAAAATCTATGTCGTCAAGTTTCTGTTTCCATGATCCTGCCTCAATGCTCATGGATTCAGGAACCCTGATACCATTCAGCCTCATGAGGTTGTGAAACATTATTCTGTCCTCTGCCATTCTGATGTATTGAGGTTGTGTTCCAAGGACCCTTACTGAATGCCTGTCAAGAATCCCCCTTTCATCCAGTTCAAGAAGAGTATTCAGGCCCGTCTGACCAGCCATGCATCCTATTATGGCGTTGATCTTCTCTTCAACTATGATTTTTTCCGCATTTTCCCAGTTTACTGTCCTTATGTACACCCGATCAGCAGTGTCAAAGTCTGTCTGAATGGTTG
>JAKAWU010000028.1 GCA_021816965.1 Thermoplasmata archaeon
AGTCATAAATCAAAATCAACTCCCCCCATTTTAACTTGTCAGACAAATTCCTGAGAACTTGTATTGAAAGACCTGACAAACGCAGGAGAAGATATTTCAACTATACGTCAGACATGCGGAGAGTCTGATATGAAGGTAGTCTATTGCGCAGAATCCGGCAACTCAGTTTCCCTTTTGAATCAATTCGGGAGTATCGTTGATGAAGTTTCCTTTCCTTAGAGTTTTTCATCTGTGAGCGGGAAGGCCCCTTACTTGGCACGGGGATGAAAACGAACCATTTTGTAGTCCCTCACCATGAATGTCCTGTCCACACTTGAAATGGAAAGAACCAGACCATTGATAGCTCGTATGCGTACTGTTTCCCATTGATTATCCTTATCTCTCTTGTCATGTTCAATATATTTAGAAAACATAGTTGTATAAGAATCTTGCAGTTATTACCGAAAAATAGTTCAATTGTTCCATGAATGAGTTCTGAGTTTAAGATGAATCACAGAATTTATGTTGTGATATTGGTAAAGTATATCAAGAGAGTTAAACTCTTTTAATGTTGTTAGGGTGGGGGAATATGAACCATGATCAGGAAATTTATAATGAATTGAGAAAAAATGTCAGAGAATTCGTAATCAGGGAAGTTGAACCTGTTACCATGAAGATGGATTCTGATGACTATTTCCCGGAAGAAGTCTTCAGGAAAATGGGAGAAATGGGTTATCTCGGAATAACAATCCCTGAGGAATACGGAGGCTCAGGACTTGGGTACATGGGACAGGCCATAATTGAAGAGGAATTGGGATATTCATCTGCATCACTTGCGCTCTCGTATGGGGCCCACAGCAACCTCACGCTTGACAACATCTACAGGAATGGATCAAAGGAACAGAGAGAGGAATATGTACCAAAACTATCCTCGGGGAAATGGATTGGTTCACTCTGCCTCACAGAACCTTCCTCAGGATCAGATGCTTTAAACATGAAAACGAAAGCAGAGAAAAAAGGAAACAAATTCATACTAAACGGATCGAAGACTTATATCACCAATGCTCCATACTCAGATCTCTTTCTGACATACGCAAGAACCGGTGATTCTCACACTGCATTTGTAGTCCTGTCATCAGATGAAGGTTTCTCCAGGGGGAAGAAATTTAACAAGATGGGCATGAGGGGTTCTCCAACAGGTGAAGTGTATTATGACAGTGTGAAGATTGATCCCTCTAGGATAGTTGGAGAAGAAAACCACGGGAAAGATATAATCATGAGCGGATTGAACTCAGAAAGAGTCATTCTCTCATTCATTTTTACCGGACTTGCAAAGAGGGCACTTGAAGAGTCCATAAAATACTCTCATGAGAGAAAACAGTTTGGCAAATCTCTGCATGAATTTGAGATGATACAGGACAAACTTGCAACAATGTATACAGAATACACCGCTTCAAGGCTTCTCGCATATGATGCCCTGAAAAAGCTTGAGGACAACAAAATGGACCCAAAAGCTCCTGCGGCATCCATCCTCTATTCTGCACAAATCTGCGAGAAAATATGCCGTGAAGCCATACAGATCAATGGGGCAAACGGCTACATGAAAGATACAGGCATAGAGAGAATGCTCAGGGATGCCATATTGGGGCAGATAGGAGCAGGAACGACTGAAATAAGAAAAAAACTTATAGCCCATTCCCTTATTAAGGACTTTCTCTATGGAAAGGGACTAGACTGATAAAATGATATGCGTAAAATGTGGAAAAAAAGAAGCGATGCATAAAGGGCTGTGTGCTGATTGCACATGGGAATCTGCAGAAATTTCAAGGCCAGGTTCTCTCTCCCATGTCTCCTGCCCAAAATGTGGTGCCGTGCGAGTTGGAAATTCATGGTCTCACAATCATGGAAGGAAACACTGGGAGAAGAAGGCAATTGAAACTTTTTCAATAAACGAGCCATTTAAAATCACAGGTGGAGAATTCATCGAAACAACTCATAGAAGGGATTTCATAGAACTGAAAATCACAGCATCTATGGATGGAGACACAAGAGAATTCTCTTATACTCTTCCATACAGTGAAGATAAGATCAGCTGTCCTACCTGTAATAAAATAACAGGCTCATATTTTGAAGCTAAAGTTCAGATTAGAGGAATGACCGGAGAGATCACAGACAGAATGACCGCCCTTGGCCAGGAGCTCGTGAATTTCGTGGAGAATAACAGGAAAACTGATCATGAATCTTTCATTTCCAAAGTTGAGAACGTGAAGGATGGCATCGATATATACCTGGGAAAGCGAAAGGATGGAGACACCTTTGCCAAGAGCGTGAAATCAAGGGACATCTGCACTGTTGTGGTCTCAAATACTCTTGCAGGAGTAAGAGATGGAAAACAGTTCTTCAGGTTCACATACCTTGTCAGGATACTGGATTATAAACCGGGTTCGGTGCTCTTCATCAACAGTAGAAAATACATCTATCAGGGAAGGCAGTCAGGTGGACTTTACCTTATTGATGTCGAGAAGGAGAAAGAGGTATTCATAAACAAGAAAAGCATTGATTTTCCAAGGATCCATGCCACAGGAGAGATTGCAGAGAAAAGAAGATATGTCATCATATCCAGGCAGAACGGTGAAACAACCATGATGGATAAGAATAATTTTTCACAGATAACAGTGAAGGGTGAATACGGTGGAGAGGAATGCGATATGTTCGTCCTAGACGGGATACTTTTCAACGTGAGGAGTGAATAGATGTTCATAAAATCTGAGTGGGATACTCTCAGGGAAGTGATCATACACAGGCCCGGAATTGAAATAGATTATGCCATGCTGTCCCCAAGAGCATTTCTTTTTGAAAGGCCATTCAGCAGGGAAAAAGCAATGAAGGAGCATGAACACCTGCAGGACATATTGAAAGAGAGTGGTGTGGATGTCAAACTGCTGAGAGACATGGCATGCAGGAAGGCTGATTCCGATCCTGAATTCAGGACAAACCTTGAGAATAAAGTCATGGCAAGGATCAATTTCTACGGAGATATTGAAGATTCAGAAAAAACCAGGAACGAATTTGCAGAAAATATTCATGGACTTGATTCCGACACACTTTTCAACCTCCTCATACTTCAGCCCGCCCTTGACGTGAGAACAGATGAAAAAAATAATATGGAATACCCCAAGATATTTTCGAATATACCACTGGCAAATCTATACTTCATGAGAGATCAGCAGGCGGTATCGTCAAAAGGAGTGATTTCAGGCAGGATGAGGCTTCCACAGAGAACGGCAGAGCCAGTTATAACAAGATTCATAATGAGGCATTCACTTGGAAATGAGTATGTGAAGGAAATTCCAGAAGGCGGATTCTTCGAAGGTGGAGACTATATACCATGCGGTTCTTTCGGACTGATTGGAACCGGGCCCAGAACAAATATTGAGGGTGCACTTGGTGCAATGAATTCTGGAATGATGGAGCATGACGAAATTTTTGTCGTGGAAAATCCCAGATACGGCTTCATGGTAGACGATCTCCTGAACAATATGCATATTGATACGTATTTCAATGTGGCATCTTCCACTACTGTCATAGGATCAGAAATACTCGCCAGGAAAGCAAATGGAAAAATTTATCTTAGGGAAGATGGTTCGTATGTTCCTGAAAAGAAAGGTGAGCCAATTTCACTTTATGACTATATCAGAAAAAAGGGATTCAACTTCATGCCGCTTTCCATCCATGAACAGCTTTCCTATTCATCGAATTTTCTGACTCTATCTGATGGTAAAATACTCTGTGTCAACTCCAGAAATGTTTTCAGGAGACTTGTCAGGAATGAAATAATTGATGATACAATCATGAAGGAAGCGGGGATACATGGGGAACCTGAAGAGAGTGGGATGTTCCCGGTGGAGAAATCCATGTCAGAATTTGGAATAGATTATACCAGCATTGAACTTGAGGAACTGACGGGGGGATATGGAGGAGCACATTGCATGACCTTCGCACTTAGAAGATCATAAGGTGATAATTATAGATCTTGAAAATCGAGTTCTGGAAATGAATTTTAACATTAAAAAAGAAAAATATTAGTATTTATATGAAAATTTGTAGAGATTGCTCCATAAAATTTTTATATTTCCTTTAAGCATACATATAGTATGGGAAAACTCTCAGCATATATATTCGGAATGGCTATTGCCCTTGCACTTTGCTTTTTCGTGCTTTCGTCATACTACAACCCCCTTCTAAATTGGTTGATGCCTGAATATGGCCCCCCAATCATATTCATATTCACAATTTTATTCCTGCTCCTTGCCAATCCCCTGAAATGGCCCATTGTTATTGTGGGCATGGTCATTATTGGAGCAGTTATCGGAATCAGTTCAAGGAAAGGTTCCAGGGCCATAGCCGCCACAATCACAGTATATATGTCCCTATGGGGTTTTGCTGCCTCTGCACTTTTTGCAATACTTTCAGCCATGGGATTGCTTTCTGGAAATTTCATATCTTCCGGAAGCACCTCCGGCACTTCCCCCTTTTCAGTATCTCCAGTACCTTCCGGAACAAACATTTCAACAATAATGGCTGAACCCCTCATTGGAAGGATAGCTGCAGTCCTGTCAACTTTCCTTGGCTCTTCATCGTTTCTGCCAGCATCTGGTTCGCCAACAACACCTTCCCCTGCATCCTTTACCCCAATTATCATGTCATTTTTACCATATGCCATTATCAACCTTGTCATTCTCGCCCTTTCTGCAGGAATCACTGGAAGATTTATCGGAAATATAGCCAGAAAAAAGAGAATAGCAATGTTCAAAAAGGAAAATAACAAGAAGACTCTTGTTCTCATTATACTTACTTTATTCATTGCAGCAGCCTTTATTCCTGCATACAATGCAAGTTCGCCTTCTTCAGGAGCCCCAAATGCTGCCTCCTATATATCATTCCCATTATCTGTGATGGAGGGATCAATGATCAATACCTCAGGAACACAGCAGTACATTGTGGGTGGATCTCTTGTTGGAACCCAGGGAGATCTTTACACCATTTATGGAAATGCTGCCCCAATTTCCTCTTCTGGAAAAAACTGGTTCAACGGACCATCAAATTCTGCAACCCTCATTGTTGAGACGGATAATCTGTACCCCATGCTCCACTCTCTATCATATGAAATGGGAAGCAACATATCGATCCCATCCGGCATATCTCCTAATTTTGCAAATATCATTCCGCAGGGAATTATTGTGATGTTTTTCAACGGATCAGCCAACCAGACTTCAGCTATGGCTTCCGCAGAACTCTCTGCACTTAAATCTGCAGGCATAAACCAAACGTTTCCCATTTTTTCCACTGATTCCATATCCGTGGCAGGATTTGGTTCTCTTTACCTGTATTCCTTTGTATCAAACCAGTACAGTTCTGAAAACTCCATTGCAAACTCACTCAATGGTAGCATTTCCAATTCAGGAACTGCAGAAATATTCAACAATCAGATTCATAATGGGTACCTTGTTCCAGGATACACCGCATCCAGCGTCAATTCATCCATATTCTTTGCAGGATACATTTCCGGAGGTTCCCTGACAGGTGAACTTTTCAGGAGCATAGGCCTCAATATATCCTCAGGAACATCATACGTCGCTGAAGGAGGAATATTCATGAAGACAGGATATGCCCATTCATCAGCCACAAACCATACATTCAACCTTGCAGACATGCTCAACTTCAATGGGAATATAGCATTCTCCGATAGCAATGCACAGTATGGTGTATTCATGGGGGCCCCTGAGAATACGGGCGGAAAAACATCATATAACACATCCATAATAACGACTTCCTCGGCATTTTCTGGAATTGTTCCTGCAAGCACTGTTTCTGTTGTCCCATCTGGATTCACTGCGAAGACAACCAACTATTCCGTTAATTCTGCATACCAGTATCCTGCAAATATCTCAGTGTCCATAAGTACCAGTTACCTTGGAAACGACCTGTACAGAATCAACACAACTGTGACAAACCACGATCCAAGCCCGATCTCAGGTGTTTCCATAGATGAAAAGCCTTTTTACAACTACTACAACAAGACCATGAAAATAACAAATGGCAGTGATTATTTCAAGAGTTCTGGTACATTGCTACAGAATCAATCCCTCACCATGTCCTATACTGTGAAAATATCCAATCCGGGAGTTTATGTTATAAGTGATACCACAGTGAACTACACCGAAAATGGCACATCCTACACATATTATCCTGCTCAGGCTTCCCTTACAGGACAGAACGCCAGTTTCATATACTCAGTTAATGAAATCTGGAAGGCAAGCGCCTCTTTCACTGCAACACAGTTTGGAATACCTTACGTGATGGATCAGATCTATCCAGGTATATATGTCTTCGATCTGCTTCCACTTCTCCTCCTAATACTGGATATTGGATTGGAATACAGGGCGTTCAAAAGATGGAGAAAAAATGGAGTGGATTACTGAAACTGCTTAAGTTGGAGAAACTGTAGCGAAAACACTGGATGCATAGATCAGACTCATGGTGGTAATTATTTTCTCCTTTCCCGTAAGAATTATCATCACACTGTTACCTGCAGAAAAATCTGGACTGGTAGGAGATACTGTAACATTGGCATTAGAGGAAGTAGCAAGTGTTCCGGTAAATATGAGAGTTGTTCCATTGAATATTACAACATGTATCTGCCCAAGAGGTACCTGGACGCTTGTGGATGAAATGTTGAAATAATATAATTTTCCCTGCGGGGATGTTGAATTAAAGGGTCCCGCCATATATTGTGCAGAGGAAACCTCCTCAATATGCGAAGAGTTTGTAAAAGAATGAAGGATAACAATAAGTGTTGCAGCCAGAACCACAGTTATCCCAATAAGCAGGATTGTAGCAATGATAGGAGATACCGCTTCATCTGGAGAATGTACTTCTTTCATACAACATGTCAATAATGATGCATATTAAATCTTTCCCATATTCTTTTTTTATCCGTCGACTATCTTTCCCTAATTAAAATGGCATGTAACTCTTATCATGCTAAGGTACACACTTCCAGCAGACATATTTCATGAGGTGCATGTGATATACAGTAGCACGGAAAAATTACTTAAAACTGGAAAAAGTATTATACTGTGTAATGGATTTATGTGTCATGTCTTCTAAAGCACTGGATCGAGTTGATTATGTGGAATTTTACGTGGGTTCAGCTAAACAGTGGGCCTATTATCATAAATTTGGCCTTGGATTCAATATAGTTGCATATGCTGGCGCTGAGACAGGTATAAGGGATCGAACATCATACCTGGTAGAGCAGGGCAATGTGAAGATCTTGCTCACAAGCCCTATGCAGCCTGATTCCTCAATATCGGATCATGTCAGGATGCATGGTGATGGGGTGAAGGATATTGCCATAAAAGTAAATGACATAGACAGCACCCTGAACGAAATAAAGGAAAGGAAAATAGTGAAGCATTCAGATCCGACAAAAATAAAAACAGATAATGGATTAATTGAGAAATCAACTGCATTCACTTATGGGGAGACTGTGCATTCCCTTCTTGATTATGGAGAATATGATGGGGAATTTCCACCTGGTTTTGAACCTTTCCAGGAGGAAAGCGAAAATATGGGGGTAGGAATCAGGAGATTTGACCATATTGTGGGAAATGTCGAAGAGAAGAAGATGGATACATGGGTCGATTATTATGTGGACGGTATGGGATTTGAGCCGCTCATAAGCTTTGATGACAAAGATATAAGTACTCAGTATAGCGCCCTCAAATCAAAGGTTGTCCAATATAACAACAGAAAAATTGTTTTCCCCATAAACGAGCCTGCAAAAGGGTTGAAAAAATCACAGATTCAGGAATATCTTGACTATTACCATATGCCCGGTGTACAGCATATAGCACTGCACACTGAGGACATTGTTTCCACAGTGAGTGAAATGAAGAGAAGAGGAATACAGTTCCAGTCCACTCCGGAAAGCTATTACAGGGAACTGGGAGAAAGAGTCGGAAAGATTGATGAAGATATTGAGGTGCTGAAAAAACTCAATATACTTGTTGACAGAGACGATGACGGCTACCTTCTACAGATATTCACAAAACCAACCGGAGACAGGCCTACGTTCTTTTATGAGATCATACAGAGAAAGGGGGCCACATCTTTCGGTAAGGGAAATTTCAAGGCCCTGTTTGAATCTATTGAGAGGGATCAGGCAAGAAGGGGAAATCTCTAAATGAAGATTGGCAGGGGAGTATTCTCTGGTGAAGTCAGGAGATTCATATACATGGATGGAAAATATCTTGATGCCGGAAATTCCATGGAAGATCTTTTAGTTTCACCTGAAATTCCGGATGAAAACCTTGGAAAACCAGAATACCTTCTTCCTCCTGTTGAAAAACCCGGACAGATAAGGGACTTCTATGCCTTTGAGGAGCATGCAGCAAATTCGAGAAAGAACAGGGGGCTGGAGATGGAGCCTGAATGGTACAACATCCCTGTATACTACTACACAAGCAACAGTTCACTCTATGGTTCCATGCAGGAAATCACATATCCTTCATTCAGCAGTGCAATGGATCTTGAAGTTGAGGTGGGAATAATAATAGGAAAGGATGGAAAGAATATCAGTAAAGAGGATGCATTATCTTACATATATGGGCTCACACTCATGAACGACTGGAGCGCAAGGGATCTGTGGAGAAAAGAAGCAAGACTCAATCTTGGGCCTTCAAAGTCAAAAGATTTTGCCACAAGCATTGGCCCCTATATCACAACGATTGATGAGATTGAGCATCTCTGGAACGGCCACTCCTTTAAAATAAATGTGAAGTCATTCATAAATGGCATGAAATTTTCTGATTCAGGACTGGATGAAATATACTGGAGCATAGGAAAAATCATATCGTACGCATCCATGGATTCAAATATCAGGAAAGGAGATATAATAATGACGGGGACGTTTCCCGGAGGATGCATATTTGAGAAATACAGGGAAGGAATGCATTGGCTCGGGAAGGGCGATACTGTAACCATAAAATCAGATGTACTTGGGGAATTGAGAAATGAGGTGATATAATGGTATACTATGTAAAAAATGGAAAACTGCCTGAAAGCAGACACACATTTGAGAAAAAGGATGAACTGAGAAGAGAGGAACTGGTTGGTGAAGAGAGTTTTGATGGGGCCTATTCACTCCTGTATCACCTGTATGAACCTACAAATTCATCCGGATACAGAATAGTGAAACTGAAGGAAGAGAAATATGCGGATGCACCACATGTGCACAGGCATCTCAAAACAGGCATGCTGAAAAGAGATGGTAATCTTATCAATGGAAGAAAGACCATACTTATGAACAGCAGGGTGAAGGTTCAGGTGCTCATTCCAGAGAATTCCACAGATGATTTCTACAGGAATGCACTCCATGAAATTCTCATATTTGTGCACAATGGAAAAGGGAAATTCATTTGCCCAATGGGAAGCATTGAATTCTCAAAGGGTGACTACATATATGTGCCTAAAGGGATTGCTTTCAGGATGGAATATACGGAAGACGCCTACTTCCTCTTCCTTCTTTCACTGGACACACTGAAGATACCTGCAAGATACCTGAATTCCTATGGCCAGTTGAAGGAAGGCACACCTTACTATACAAGGGACATAAGGTCCCCAGAATTCTTCCCTCCAGAGAAAGGAACTGGGAAATATCTGATGCATGTTGAATTTGATACATATTATGTTGTTCAGGAATTTGAGAAATCTCCGCTGGATGTTGAGGGATGGGATGGATATCTCTATCCATTTGCCATAAGCACAGATGCCATGGCCCCCATTGTGGGAAAGCTTCACATGCCCCCTCCAATCCATGAAACCATGTCCTCGAAATCCATGATGGTTGCCACATTTCTCCCGAGAAAATTCGATTTCCATCCCAGAAGCATACCCATATCATATTACCATAACAACGTAGATGTTGACGAATTCCTTTTCTATTCCTCAGGGAATTTCATGAGCAGGAAAGGGATTCAACCAGGATCAGTAACACTCCATGTGAGAGGACTGACACATGGCCCCCAACCAGGTGCAACTGAAAATGCAATTGGAAAGGAGGGCACAGATGAAGTTGCTGTCATGATTGAGACATATGATCCCCTGCTTCTCACTGAGACAGGTGCAGGAATAGACCAGGAAGGCTACATGAAATCGTGGTATGCATGATACAGGAATATAACTACCTGCCAATCAATAAAGTGGTATACGGTGAACAGGCAACATCGAAGGTAAACAGCATAATCTCGTCTCTGGGAATTAAAAAGGCTCTGGTGATGACAAGTTCTTCAGTTTCCAGGACTGCTGCATTCAATGGCCTCCTGAATTCCCTTGGAATTGATTTTTCCCTGCACAACCAGATCACACAGCATTCTCCCCTCGCTGAAATAGAGCATGCCACAGAGCAGTATCGAAACCATAACTGTGATTCTATCATATCAGTGGGAGGAGGAAGCGTCATAGATGCAGCAAAGGTTCTGAGATATTACTATAATATTGAAGCGCAGCAGATAGCCATACCAACAACCCTATCAGCCGCCGAATTTTCCCATATAGCGGGATACAGCCTCGGAGGGGAAAAGAACGGCATCAGGGACAAGAAAATCACACCACAGACAGTGATACTTGATCCATATATGACTTCTGAAACCCCAGACAGACTGTGGAGATCCACAGGCATAAGATCTCTTGATCATGCTGTTGAGACACTTATTCATCCCAACATTCTTGATGTTTCCAGAAAGGCTGCACTGGAGGCAGTCAGGATTCTTGCATCCAACCTCCATGAGAGAACCTTGTCTTCAAGGCTAGAGTGCCAGATGGCTGCATGGTATTCATACTGGCAGGTATACGATTCTCCCATGGGAATAAGTCATACAATTGGAAAAATAATAGGTTCAAGATATGACATCCCTCATGGAATAACATCATGCATAACACTTCCGAAAGTTATGGAATTCTACGGAGAGCTCTATCCTGGCCCAATGAAGGAGATTGCATCAGCCATTTCAGGAAAAACACCTGAAGAAGAGGAACCTGGAAACGCGGCATTCCTTATGAAAAATCTCATAGAATCCCTGGGCTTTCACGAGACTCTGTCCAGGTATGAGGTTGGAAAGGATCAGGCTGAACGAATATATGAGAGCATAACCAATCCACAGGACTGGCACAGGAATCTCATTGCAGATCTTCTGGATGAAAAATGAGGATTCAGCGAATTGCCAGTTCCTTAAGCCCGCTAATATCCGACAGCTTCCTTCCAAGTTTTAAATCTGAAAAACTTGTTATGAAAATTTCCATCATCGGGTTGGCCTTTCCGGAGAACAGGTGGCCCCCATGGACCCTGTGCTCTTCATCTGCAAAGGATATATGCACGTGAAGGTGTGGTTCTTCCTGTGAAATACTGCCAACAATGGAAACGATTTCTCCCCTCTTTTCATAGAGCATCTTGACAAATTCCTTCCCCTTCAGGTATCCAACTTCAAGGTCAACTGCAGCACCCAAACCTGATGTGATAATTCCATTCTTCACATTCTCCTTTTCGCACACTTCCCTTATTGATTCGAGTATGCCTTCATTAAGATCAAGCTTCAATATTATCAGGTTTCCTTCTTTTCCATATTCCATATGTCATGATGATTGGAGGACTATAAAATTTTTTCCCTGATAATCTGGCAGTTTTCTATTTTTCTTTGCCTGAAATCATCCCCTGTGAGGATCTCAAGCATGATTCCTATCATGACGCCGTGGGAAACAACCACCGCATCCTTTCCATGGCTTTTGATCTCTTCAATGAATTCGTTTCCCCTGCTGAACTGATCCTCCAGTGATTCCATTCCTTCAACAGGTTCTGTGCAGGAAACTATGTCTACGACATTCATCTCCCTTCCCATCATCCTGCCTATCTCCGCAGTGGTCATGCCTTCGAATATCCCCATATTCCTCTCTGCAATCCTTCTGTCTACGACCACATTCCTCCCTGTTTCTCCTGCTATGATCTGTGCTGTCTCCAAAGCCCTTGACTTATGGCTTGAATATATGATTGAAAAATCCTCAGTTCTGAGTTTCCTGGCAGCTTCAATTGCCTGTTCCCTGCCAAGATCGCTGAGCTCTATATCAATAGTTCCCTGCCATTTGCCTGTCAGGTTCCACGTCGTGGCCCCATGCCGAACGAAGAATATATTCATCCTGATGCCTATTCACGTACTGTATGAATACTTTTGTGACCGTGTAATTCCAACATAAATTGGAAAAGGTTTTCAGTTTTTGTCAGAAAGTCCGATCCAGAATTTCTCCTCAAGATCAAGTATTCCCTTTGCACCTTTAATGAATTTCTCCCTTGCATCCGGTTCAGACTTGTGTGCGCCAAGAACATCCTCCATAGCCTCTTCATGATGTTCTTCCAGCTCCCTGTGGAAGGTAAAATACTCTATGTCAACCTTTTGCTTCATTTCAGGGTGTTTTTCAAAGAATGCATTGAAACCTGCAAGTATCTTGTCCCACATGGGTATTGCCATATTTTCAAGCCCAAACTCTGCCCCAAGTGCTTCATAGAAGTCTCCTGAGAAATATGACCTCATCCCATCAAGCCATGACTTTGTGGTGGGGAGCTGAGGGTTTTTCACAAGTGCAGCAGGATCCATTCCTAAACTTCTAAGATACTTTCTGTAGAGAAGTTCGTGCCTCTTTGTAGGATCCATGTCACCAAGCTCTGACACAAGTATAGTTGTGAGATTTGCTGCATCATCCTCATTGGGAGTGTTCACCAGTAACGTTCCAAGAATTGCCGGCCACTCCCTTGTAAAGTGGTAAAATTCCACGGAGAATTTCCTGAATTCACTGTCACTGACCTTCCCCTGTGCAAACCTGTTTATGAAATCGTTGTCGATTGCCCCATGTTTCTTCACATATCTGTATGTTTCATCATAGAAATTTTCCTCATTCAGTTCTTTTGAGTTCATATTCACTAATTAATATTATCTTATAATAAGATTACTTTTTTTAAATATAATATAAATACTTCCTGAAGGAGAGATCTGACCAAAACCGATTTACAGGATTAAGGTTTGAAAAAGTTCATCCTGAGCATTAACTGCCGGGAATGGTTCGTGAAAACTATACAAACTATTTATATATGCAGATATATACGAAATAATGGGCGACCTGATCACCTCAATCCTGATTCTTCTGGCAGTGGCCATTGGGCTTGGAGAGGTTTTCAACATGATCGGCCTTCCGGAAATTGTGGGACCAATCATAGCCGGGATAATACTGGGTCCACTGATCTTAGGCTTTGTGACACCATCTCCCGAACTTTCAACAATCAGTTCACTTTCACTATTCTTCATCATTCTCCAGATTGGAATCGAGTCCTCATCTGATATTTTTTCCAAGAACATAAAATATGTGATATTGTTTGCAATATCCTCATTTCTGGTACCATTTATTGTGATGAGTATCGGTTCATTCTACATATTCAGACTCCCTTATCTTGAGTCGGTGAGTATTTCACTGGCCGTATCCATACCTTCAATTTCCATATCCTCTGTCCTTCTGGTAAAATCCGGACTCATTAAGATGGAGGATGGGTTACGCCTACTTGGTGGGGTTGCGATGAGCGATGCCATTGCATTCATAATTTTTGTATCATTTCACAGGCCTTTCATAACTATAGCAATTGATTCCACCGCACTTGCTGCATTCATTTTTGTAATTTACATCCTTGACATATACATTAAATCCAAATCAGATCGGATAATTTCCATACTGTCAAAACTGACGGACATAGAAAAGGAGGGCATGATCTTTGCTATTGTGATCGTAATTGGATTGGCTGTATCATCACTCTTTGAATATATTGGAATCACCTTTGTGCTTGGAGCATTCTTCTCTGGTCTCATAATCCACCAGAATTCTGTAGGGGAGCAGACCTATGGAGTGCTTAAGAGAACTTTCAGGAGAATAAACTCAAGCTTCTTCATACCCATGTTTTTCAGCATCTCAGGACTGAACGTTACGATCATATCTGCGAATTTGCTCCCCCTCCTCCTGTTTCTCATTATTACCACATCATCAATTGGCGGATTTCTAGCATATTATTTCTCAAAGAAATACATGAAAAAGATAACTCCCGGTGTCTCCGTTGGAATTTTTGGTGTCAGGGGAGCAGTGGGTATAATCATCGCATCCCTTGGATTAACCGACAGATTCATAACAAATGCAGATTATTCCCTTGCAATTTTTGCGACGGTGATAATGGCGATTTGCTTCACTTTCGTATTTGAATATTCACTGAAGAAGAGTGATGCTCGTACATCTATGCATACACAATAAACATCATTATATCCGGGAATAGATAGAAATCGTTTATCTGATGTGTATGAAAACGCCTGATTTAGCGGGGGAGGATATCACCTGTAAATGTTAATATAGCGAATTCGTATGAATGCAATCATGAAGAATAATTTTTCCAGCCTGTTCCTGAGCAGGGGATTGAATTATATTTCAGGAGATAAGCCCATGCTTGAAATCCTATCGCATTATGGGTTCAAGCCTGATCAGGATCTGATTGAACTTGGCAGATACGTATCTGAAGAAATGATCGAGGTGCTTGATGGGATAGACCATTATTCAAAACCTGTACTTCATACATGGGGAATACTCGGTGACAGGATAGATTATGTGAGATTATCACCAGATCATGAAAGAGTCCTTAAGAAACTACAGGACCTTGGAGTAATCAGGAAAATGAATGATAAAAAAATGTCCATGATGAATCACTTTGTGTCTGGATATGCAATTTCTGATTCAGGTGTTTTCTGCACTATGACACTCACAGCACAGACAGCGTATATTTTGCAAAAGTATGGTGATAAGGTTCTGAAGGAAAAATACCTGGGAAAATTCTTTGATTTAAACAATCCATGGTATGGAGCTACTTTTTACAGCGAAATTCAGGGAGGAAGCGATATCGGGGCCAACACAACGATTGCAGAACAGGATGGTGACAGATTCTTCCTTACAGGCAGCGACAAGTATTTTGCAAGCAATGCAGGAATAGCTGATGCCGCACTGGTGACTGCAAGATTCAAGGATTCACCTAAAGGGGCCAAGGGAATATCCCTTTTCCTTGTCCCAGCATACAAAGATCATGGAGAATTGAATTACACCATAAGGAGGCTCAAGAACAAGATGGGGACCACAGCAGTTCCTACGGGCGAGGTTGAGTTCAACAGATCAGAAGCCTACCTCATCGGAAACATGAAAGAAGGCATATACCTTTCAATGGAGGCCCTGATCATCTCAAGAATTGATGATGCCATCGCTGCTGTTGGAATCGCAAGAAAGGCTCTGTGGGAAGCTTTCCTTTATGCAGGGAAAAGGGAGTCCTTTGGAAAGAAACTGATTGAGCATGCCCTGATGATGAAAGATTTCATGGAACTTGAGATCGATCTTGAGGCTGCAGCTGTCCTTTCAATAATGTCAGCTAAATATTTTGATGATGCTTCAGTTTCCAGACCCCCTTATGACACAAAATACCATTTTTCAAGGCTTCTCGGCAATATTGCCAAGAGCATTGCAGCGGATACAAGTGCAGGAGTAACGAGATATTCGATGGAAATGCTGGGTGGAATTGGTTTCTTTGAAGAATTCCCAATGGCAAAATTCCACAGGGACTCCATAGTTACTTCCATCTGGGAAGGAACAAGCAATATTCAGGCACTTGAAACACTGGAGGTGCTTACAAGAAAAGATGGTGTCAGGATGCTGCATGAACACCTAAACACTGCTGTATCAGGATTCAAGGACAGGGAGTTTGCAAGATTATTCCACAAGGAATCTGGCAGGATATTGCAGAAAGTCATGGATAGACTTTCCGGTGGGCAACAGGAATATTACTCCAAGGAGGTACTCAACTTGCTGGGCACTGTTCTTGCCTCTGCAGAATTGGAACTCATAGGGCAGGATTCTGCAGGAATGGACGGTGTGACTGTACTGACTTCACGTCTGTATTTCCAGAAAAAATTGCTTGGAAAAAGCATAGATTTGGAAGAAATGCAGAAAAATTCAGGTATCATTCACTGGATGTCCGGAAAGAAATAAATCTGAATCTGGCAAATAGGGGCAATTTCTCATATTCAACGATAGATTGGGGCGCGGAAATTACTTTATATTTTAACTCCTAGCATATACGAAGGCCCGAAGTCGTTTGTTAAGATCAGTATCCCATCAACGTAAGCAACTGGATAGTAGAAATCTGGTCCAAGTTCATTCGGTCCGCATGTGAGGTATGCATATGTATGATTGTTGTAGTATTGGGAGATTATGTTTCCATCGTTCATATCAACCACCAACACTTCCTGACTGTAAAAATATCCATATGACATGGATTCCCGATCAATAACGCTGAAGAATATGATACTGTTACCTGCAAGTATTGGATCCAACACATAACCAAAATATAAAGGCATAACTTCAGGGAGTGAAATCTGCCATAACTTCTGACCGGAAGATGACAGAAAAATGGCGTTTCCACCGTTGTATATTACAAAACTTCCATTGACGTAATAGAAGTTGAAACCGCCAGAAATATTAGTTGATGCAACAAATGTATAATTACCAGTGATCATATCATACTTCATGATGTTATAATTTCCAGTGGAATTTAGTACAAGATAAAATACACTATTTTCTGAAATTGAAATGCTGTGGAATGACGTGTTGACAATTTTAGATGGGAGAAAAGATTTTTCGAGAATATCAAATATTGCATGAAACTTATATGCGGGAGTTGTGTAGTTCTGCGCCGTTATCTTTATAAGATCTCCATCAGATAGAGTGGCACTGTATCTTTCATTATAAAATGGCCCTGTAAAATTGCCGAGAGTTGTGTTGTATATACTGTCGTTAAAAAGGTTGACAATCGTAGAATTTATGTAAGTTATATTGTGGTGGTGATTTAAAAAATTGACATTATTCACTACAAAATACTGACCAAAGATGGATGGAGGGTAAAAAATTGAGTAAGTTAAGTTATATTCAATCATACTGGTATTGATGATGTTTCCATAAGAAATGCTAATCTGTAAAGTTTTCGAGATAAATTTATTATAATTTGTACTGTCGTATAATGCATTAATATATATCTTTCCTTCTGACACCATGAAATTCTGTTCATATAATAATGTGTCGTTGAGGTGTGGAAAATACAGACCACTTGCAACGCTGTATATGTACCCGTATGTTATGTTGATACCGTACAAATTGATCATGAAAGATCTATTTATACCGCTGGAGAAATAATGTACACTTGCAGCATAAATCGTTCCTCCAAGAATTCCAATACCTCCACTAAATTCTGTAGGAATATACCATCCAGTTCCAGGTATAGGGTCCGGGTTTTGTGAAATATAACTTTTCTCCATATTCAGTGCTTTAATTGCCCATGCCTTTCCAAATCCTATGGAACTTTCATTCACACCTGCCGCAGCGAAGGTCAGAGATGCACCATCAACGAGCATAGATGAATTAATTCCCATATTTATGTTGACCCAGAGATTCCTTGCTGCAGAACTATTGTATTCAGGTGATTTAATGTAATTGATCCATGAGGAATAGTTGTTTTCATAGAGATAGTACATATTGACTCTGGCAGGATCACTGATATAGTTCCTGAGACTGCTGTTTACTATGAGAAAACCATGCATATCATAAATACTGGTGATCAAGTTGTTCAAATCAGTTATAGAATAATTTAAAGGGCTTCCACTGATGAATACGCCCTGAAAACCAATTGCTGCTGCAACTATTAGATGTAGTGATGGGATTTGGGCCGGTACCTCATAAATTACCATTACTTTTTTATTCTCAAGAAATTTAATCTCCTGAGAAATGTCGTTTTCATGCAGATTCGATGTGTAAACTACCATTGAAATGCTGCTCCAGTAACTGGATGACATTGAGGAATAATTGCCTATGTCGCTCATAGAAACTACTGTTCCGTTACGCAGATTACTGTAAGGAGAAAAATTGGAAACTTGAGGGCTGAAATAAGGCTCTACAACAAGGAGGACAGTGAAAGATGTTGCAACAATACACGAAGCTATTATGACTGAAAGAATTTTTTCCTTATGTCTCATTTAACCCCAATAAATAATAATCCTTATGTATTAATTATAATTTTCCGTTATAGCATAATGTTCTTTATTCAATCTTCAGGGATTTTGAGTGGCTACAATAGATTTCACAGAGTTCACGATCCTGTCGCTCATTATATCTGACATTTTCCGAAAAATTTTTCACCATATCGTAAAATCGCAAAGTTATATTTAAATAATTAGTTTTGAAAAATAAAACAACGAATGATGCATGCAAACGTAGCGTCTCAAAATTTAAGGGACGAAGTAAAAGATTTTTAGCTTTTCAGCATATCTCTTCGATAAACATGGGTGCACACTGATGGCCCTGCCCGATAACGTGGTTCCTGATGATCAGACCCACAGTCATTTCGCAAGTGGAGATTTTTTTAAGCAATTTGGGCCTGCATGGTTGGTGATGATGGCAGATGTGGACGCAGGCAGCATCATTGGAGGGGCCCAGACAGGAGCAATTTTTGGATACAGCCTTATCTGGCTGTATATTCTACTCATCTTTCCACTTTTCATTGTCCTGGAGCTTGCAGGAAGGGTAAGCATTGCCACACAGAAGGGGCTTGGCAGTGTTATAAGAGAAAACTATGGGAAAAATATGTCGATTTTGATGACATTCCCAATGGCGATCACAGATGTGGCCACCTATGCCATAGAATACATTGGAATTGCAGTTGGCCTGGAGATAGTTGGATTTCCATTATACCTTGCAATTCCATCAATTTATGTGGTTCACATATTGCTTGTGACGAAGAGGAAATACGTTAAGGCTGAAAAATTGCTCATACTGGTAAGCCTATTCCTTCTTTTCAGCTTTATGGCAACTTTATACTTGAGGGGACTTCTGCCCGCTGGCTTACCTGATACTACGCCTGTGCAATTCCATCACAGTTCCATTTATTTCTTCCTCATTGCTGCCAACGTTGGTGCAGTGGTGATGCCATTCATGATATTTTTCCAGGCCTCTGCAACAGGAATTAAATCCAAGGAACTGAATCTTCAGGGGCCAGCGTCCAATAAGTGGGCATCTCTGAGGATCATGAGGAAGGAAACCCTCCTGGGGGCCATTGTGACAGAGATGCTCATGATCATGATTGAAATGACTTTTACCGGGGTTAAGAATGCTAACAACAGCAATGTTTTTGCAACAGCTTCCCAACTTGGCTCTGCCCTGACTCCAATTGCTGGCAGGTACTCCATTTATATCTTCGGAATAGGGCTTATGTCAGCAAGCTTTGTGGCTCTTGTTGTCATATCTCTAGCAAGTGCGTGGGGCCTTGCTGAAACGCTTAAGATGAAAAAGGATTCTGTCTGGATCATATATGTGATAGAAAGTTTTCCTGCAATGATCGCAGCAATGCTCATACCATCTGGATTGATGATCAGCATTACCCTTTATCTCCTTGTTTTCTTTGTGATTGTTCTAATAGGGCCCATGATGATACTTGGTGTCATAGGAAAAAACAGGTCAATAATGGGAGAACTTGTCAGTGGAAATCGTTATCAGAACATATACTGGGCCACTTTTGTGATTGTAATCTCGACCGCATTGATCTCATTGCTATACTGAATCACCAAGAATTAACAGATTCCCAAGATATCAGGGAGTCTATCTCTTAATGTTTGTCGAATATTTCATCTTCTAATGAGATTGGTTTGCCTCCTTTACTATTTGTACACTTGTAATAGAGATAATATACTGTTAAAGATACATAATAGGGTGTCCAGAGGAGATTTTACAAATTACCTAGACACTCTCTGTGGAATAGAACCAATTACAGGATCTGTAATTCTTGGAAAGATATGCGACATCAGTCGTTTTGAGAATGCAGAGAAGCTTGTTGCATTTGCAGGTATTGATCCTGTCATAAAGGAGAGTGGAAAACTGAGATCTCAGAAGTCAA
>JAKAWU010000029.1 GCA_021816965.1 Thermoplasmata archaeon
CCGAACAGTTGTACATGCTCTGCAGGAACAGAGTCTTTATCATGACAATCTCATCAATATTGGGCCTTCCGCCTTTCTCTGTATCATTCCTGTAAAGTTCTTTCACTATGGGCCTCAATAATTCCCAATTTATCATGGGATCGATTTCCGCAAGTTTGTCCATGGATTTCATGGATTTATATGCTTCACGGAGACCGTAATCTACAATGTTACTCATTGATTGAACATGCTGATCCCATGAATAAAGCTTTCCATATGCAAAGTGACTGAATCATTGCTGAAATGCTAATTCCACATTACATTCAGTTGGAAACATGAAAAGAAGAGAGATCAATGGGCATTGAGATTTTCATTGGAGGTTTATAGGAATAGTCATTAGAGATTTTTACTTTCTGGGGGAAAGAGTTATGCTTCCGAACGAATTCAAAAATAAGCACGATGGTTAATTAGAAATTGGAATCTTGTTTTGTGACACCTACATCCAACTTTCGTAAAGAGCCTCCAACTTCAAAAGTTGCTGGAGGAATTCCCCATGGGCTTTAACTCCCATCGGTCCAAATGACCCTGTCATTAATTCTATGCCATCTGGCTATGCGGATGCAGGCACGCATGAATCAATACGCGATCCAATCTATATCCTGCCAGTTGTTGGAAACACTGGAAGAAGAGATGCAGGGCACTCCACACTGCATAAATACAAAATCATAGCACAATTAATATATGGAATACAAATTTGCTCCTGCGTGAGATTAAAGCTTTTCAGGAACGGTTTGATAATTCTTGTGATAGGCATATTACTTGTAGTTGCAGGCATAGGCATATCCAGTGATTACGTGAAAACAGGAACAAATATCAACACGATAAAAAGTGGTTTTTACACATCAAACATGCTGAATATATCTGGAAATGGCTTCATATCTGTGGAAGGCGGAAATTTCTCATTCTATCTTATTAAGGCAGTTGACCTTGGCTCAGTCAACAGTTCCAACATACTCTCATATGCATTGAATCCACATAACGCTTCACATCCCACAGTTGGGCAGCTTTTCGTGGTTCCACAGGGATCATATTATCTTGTTTCTTTTGCAATTCCACTCCAGGGCCTGGTATATTCATACGTAAGCCATTATCACACTTTCACTTATCTGGGTTCTATTCTTGTGATAGGCATTCTTCTGATTGTTGTATCAATCGTAGTGCTGATCCTTTCACTGGTGATGAAGGATAAAAAGACAAGAGTGCCTGAATAAAACCCATCTGGAATGGATCTGAATGATAGAGATTAAGAATATTATGAAAAAATACGGAAATGGCCCGATTGCGGTGAACGATGTCACTGAGACTATGTCCAAGAGGGTTACAACACTTATAGGAAGGAATGGTGCTGGAAAGACAACGCTTCTCAGGATGCTTTCCACTCAGCTGATGCCAACTTCCGGCACTGCAGTAATAAACGGCCATGACATAATTAAGGAACCTCATAAGGTAAGGAACAGCATAGTGAGTATTCCACAGGAAGCTTCACCCATAGGTATCCTAACACCATATGAACAGGTAAGGATGTACCTCATAGGAAGAAGATTCTCACTTTCAGATGCATCCCTTGCAGCAAGGCAGGCACTGGAAACCGTAGGACTTGAAATCTCAATGCATTCCCCTTCAGACACGCTCAGTGGAGGAATGAAGAGGAAGATGTTTGTTGCCATCGCACTGGCTTCCAATGCAGAGATTGTTTTCCTGGACGAGCCCACAACAGGCCTTGACCCGCTGTCAAGACTTGAAGTTTGGTCCGCCATAAAGAAGCTTGATGGAAATATACTCCTCACAACACACTATATGGAGGAGGCTGAGAACCTGTCTGATGAGGTTTTCCTACAGGATGCAGGGAAAATAATAGAACGCGGAACAGTGAAGAAATTGCTCAAGAAGTTCTCAGGGAAGATCAGGGTTGAATCCCAGTCACCACTGGATGGGTCCACAATGCTGGGAGGAATGCACATACTCTATGATATTGTGGAGAACGCAGAGAAACATGTGAAAAACGGGGCAAATGTCAAGAAAATAACACTTGATGATCTGTTCATAATGAGAGGTGTAGATCTTGAATATTAGGTTCATTTTCACTTTCGCATGGTATTACGGGGTGAAAATATTCAGCAGGGGCCCGTCATACGTTATTGCTTCCCTGACAACACCATTGTCGCTGCTTTTTATTGTATATGTGCTCACACAGGGAAAACTTGTGGAGTTTGCTGTTGTTGGTGGCATGATATCGTTAATAGGCTCCATAGGCCTGCAGAGTGCAGGTGATGCAACGTTCATGAAACTCCAGTTGAGAGTTCAGGAAATGTATGTTGCCAGTGCAGTCACTCCCATAGACTATATGCTTGCCCTCACCATGAGTTTCCTCACATTCTCAATACCGGGAATAGTCGTTTACACAGTTCTGGGTACCATATTCGGACTGTACAATACAGTGACAGCACTTTCTATGGTATTTCTCATTGTGATGCTGACTCTCTCTACTTCCGCAATTGCATTCATCATATCAGGGCTTGTGAAGCATGTAAGGAATGTGTGGGGAATAGTGGGTATTCTTTCCATTATAATGACTGTGATTCCCCCAACATTCTATCCATACACCGATCTTCAGAATTTTTCCACATCGCTCATTTATATACTTTCCATATCTCCAGTGACTCCTGCAGCTATAAGTGCGCAGATCATATTCGGTCTTGAACCGTGGAATATGGCCATACTGACATACTCGCTGCTGACCCTGGTTGCTGAAACAGTGATTTATTTTGCCATTGCGAAGTATCTCATAAGATGGAGAGAAAACTGATCTCTGTCAAAATATATTACGTACTCTCCTGAAAACAACGCAATTTATGTGCATTTTAAAAAATAGTATTGAAAAAATTATTTTTGAGCAGGAGATATTTCTTCAGGGTAGCCTTTTGGATCAACCACTGGTGCATGTTCAGGCACTTCTATTCCAGTTTCTTCCGGCCCCATATCTTCATATATGATCCTGTTTCCCCTCAGGGCTGAAAGAATTGCCCCGATTATGAAGATGAGTGCTCCTGAGTAGAATGTCACATGAAGAGCATCCATGAACGGCCCCGAAATTGTTGTGGGGAACCATATCTTGCCTTCAAGCGTGGTTAGTATTCCCGAACCTCCTGCACCTGATGATATAAGTGTGGATATGGGGCCAAGGTTTGAGAGGATGGTTCCAATAGGATCGTATCCCAGGAAGGCTGAAAACAGTGCAGATGTTGGTGGAATATTTGCCAGGACAGGTATCAGGACGGGGGCCCCTGCAGATGAAAGCGAGGTAGTTAATGCTCCTGGAAGCTGTTTTGTCAGATATACAACAATTATGGTGAAGAATATTCCCATGCTCAGGGTCTGTCCCGTGTTCTGCATGGTGGACCTCATTCCGGATGCTGCACCTCTGAGATGAGGAGGAACGGCATTCATGACTGCGGTCACATTTGGAGCTGCAAACATGCCCATACCTGAACCCATCATGAAGAGCATCAATGCAAATGGAATATATGAGAAATTATATGAGATCGTGGAGAGAAGAAGGAATGCCACAGTACTTATGAGGAGTCCAACAGTGGAGAGTCCCTTGGCCCCGAATCTGTCAGAGAGTGCACCGCTGATTGGGCCCAGAGCAACAAAACCAAGCATCATGGGTATAGTATATATCCCTGCCCAGAATGGAACGCTGCTGTAGGAATATCCATGGAGTGGCAGCCATATTCCCTGCAGGAGTATGATGATCATGAACATGAGACCACCCATTCCCATGGACTGTAGCAGGCTCGCGAAGCTTCCTGTGGAAAATGCCCTTATTTTGAAAAGCGACAGGTTGAACATCGGATATGGAACCACCATCTCGATGAAAATAAACGCCACAAGCATTACAACTCCAACAATCATGGACAGAATCACATACGGATTTCCCCATCCTGTTGCGTTGCCGTTGTAAGGCATTAGCCCATAGGTTATTCCCACAAGTATCAGGGTAAGACCTCCTGCAAAGGATATATTTCCGGGTATGTCCAGTTTCTGGTCCTTATGCCTCACTGAGTGATCCTTAAGTTTTGAATATGACCATACTGTTCCAAGAACACCTACGGGAACACTTACCAGGAACACGAATCTCCAGTTATATATAGAAAGTATGCCACCGAGTATCAGTCCCACAAGGGAACCTGCAAGGGCAGATATCTGGTTGATTCCCATTGCCTTGCCTCTCTCGTTCGCAGGAAAACTATCAGTTATAATCGCAGCCGAATTTGCAAAGAGGAATGAACCTCCAATTGCCTGTACAATTCTGAAAGCTATGAGTTCTTGGGCCCCAAGATCGCCAGTATTTGGTGTGATAGAGAGAAGAATGGAACCTATGGTGAATATCAGGAATCCCAGATTGAATAATCTCACTCTTCCATACATATCCGATAATCTTCCCACTGTGACAAGAAGCACTGCAGTGATCATCATATAGCCCATCAGAATCCACAGTAAATACTGAAATGAGGAACCCAGGAATGGGTTGAGATCTATACCCTTGAAAATGGCAGGAAGCGAGATCAGTATAATTGTGGAATTTATTGATCCCATAAGGACGCCCAGCGTTGTATTGGAAAGTGCTACCCACTTGTACTGAACCATGCATCCTTCATTGCAGGATCATATAAATACTTAATTTATAATCCATTAACTAATTAACTATTAATAGGTATTATATAGAAAAATGCAATATACCTGCATGCTTGGAAGTCTGGGAAACAAGATTCTATCTTTGATCCTGGTAGTAATTTTTGTGTCTGTCGTCACTGTAACCATTTATGAGAGCAATGCTTCTGTTTCATCAACTCTCAGTTCCTCAAAATTCCCCATAAAGGCAGACATGAATTATACTGCAGAGATCTCAGGTCCCACAGTGATACAGTATAATTTCACACCACTGGAAACCATGAACAACCTGTATGTTTTTGATTATTCCAATGTTACAAATGGAACGGTATCTGTAAATGCTACATCCTTTAACTTGACACAGAATCCTGGAAATTACATGAAGATAAATGTTGTGAACGGAACGCAGGTCACGCTGGATCTTTATGTGAGTGAAACAGCATTCCGTAATATGCCATATTTCAATAACAGTCTATCAAGCCTGACGCTCGTAAAAATAATCATTTTCACAACCTCAGGAAGTTATGCATATGCTGGTTTTGCAATAGCAAAGGTTTGATCTGCTACAGGTCATTCATATAATAAGGAGAGCAGGAATTATTTCAGTCAGACCGTATCCTGTCATGGAAAAAAGAGTCTCAGGTGATTATGGAATTCATTTCATTACGATGATTCTTTTTTTACATTTTATATTTAATTAATTTCGCATGAATCATAACGCATGAAAAATATCCTGTATTCAGCCGTTTTGCAATCAATTGATTCAAGCAGGAGAAGACAGATCAAATTTAAATAAATAACATCTATTAGCCATGTGATTATAATATGATCGTTGATTCTAACACGGTAATGGGGTTACTTTCAGTACTGATATACCCTGCAGCTACCAACACTACGGCCTCAGGTGTAGGGGTGAATTACACTTACCCTCTTGAAGCTATTGCGGCTGCTATTGCCATAGCAGGAGGTCTTATAGGTACAGGTATGGCCCAACAGGGAATTGGAGCATCAGGTATGGGTATATTTGCTGAAAAACCTGAGAAATTTGGACAGGTACTTATATTCTTCGTCATACCTGAGACACTGTGGATTATAGGACTTGTTCTGGGGATAGTTCTTCTCAAGGGAGTTCTGTGAGATCGTAATGCCTACTGATGATATTGTTTCAAACATGGAAAAAAAAGCAGAAGAGCAGATTTCAGCCATTAGGAAGAACTGCCAGAATGCAGTAGATTCCATAAATAAAGAAATGAATGATGCTGTGCATCAGATCCAGGAAAAATGGGAAAGGAAACTGAAAGAGGCCATGGACAGTATGGATAAAACTGGAAAGGATGAGTCCCTGATGGTTTACAGGAACATAACCATGGAGAAACAGTCTGCCATTATCCGCAGCGCATGGGAAATAGTTGAAACGCAGTTGAAGGATCTGAGAAAAAAGCCCATGTACAGGGAAATAATAGAAAAATCAGTAAAATATGCAGTTTCTGTTCTTGGAAACAATTGCACTGTGTATGGTTCAGAGGATGATGAGGAGTTGATAACATCCTCAGGGAAAGGTTTCGCATTTACCTCTGACAGAAATGTTCTTGGTGGAATCAAGGCAATATCAAAGGATGGCAAGCTTACCCTTGACATGACCACAAGCGGAATACTAAACGAAAGAAAGGAAGACTTTGAAGAAATGCTCATGGGTAGAGAGGGTGCCTGAGCATGGATGCAAGTTATGCCGGCTCTGCTGCTAAAGCCCTTATAATGAGGACAGACCTTCTGCCAAGGAAGATAATTGAAAGCCTTCTGGAGGTCTCTTCTCCGGAAGATATGCTCGGCCTTTTGGATGGCACACAATATATAGAGGAAGTCAGGGTTCTGAAACCTTTTTTTTCTGGTTATGAACTACTTGAGGTATCGGCCACAAGGAGGATGGTAAACCTCATAGGGGAAATTTCAAAGGCACCACCTGCAAACGGGAAGGATGCCATAGCAGCATACACGTCAAAGTGGGATATGGACAGCATAAAGAGTATCATCACATCAAAATTCCTTAATAAGCCATTGAATGAAGAGAACCTGTTCATCGTTGATTCAAACAGGTTTCCAGTTGGCATAAGGGGAAGTGTTCTCAGCAGGGAAGATTACAAACTCATGATGAATGAGACAAGCATGGATGGAGTAATCAAGTATCTCCTTAAGCTGGGATATGGCACATATATGATGAAATATATTGAAGAATACAGGAAAGGGAATGACATCTCTATTCTCATTTATTCTCTTGACATTGCCTATTATGAAAACCTCATCAGATCACTGAAATTCTTCAGGGGAGATGAGGAACCCCTTAGATTCTACATAAGGGAACAAATAGATATCAGGAACTTGATGACAATAATAAAGGCACGGGAACTTTCCCTTGATTTCTCATCAATAGTGGATGGAATCATAACTCTTGGAAATATAACTCTGGAAAAACTGAGGCAGATGTATAATGATTCTGATCTTCAAATTATGAAGAAGAACGTCATGGACTATATGCATGCAGAATATGGGGAAGACATAAGTTCACTGACTGCCGGGGATGTGGAGATAAGGCTCAAGAGCGCAAGCCTAAAGGAAAATCTCAACAGGCTCTCTATGCAGGCTGGTTCTCTGGGGAGCATATTCTATACCATAATCATGGTGGAGAACGAGAGAAACAACCTGAGAACAATATTTGCAGGGAAGGCATACGGAATGGACAGGGAAAAGATAAGGGAGTTGCTTTTTTTCAATGAATAAGGCTGGCAGAGAAAATACCGGAAAGATATGTGTCATAGGAGAAAGATCCATATCACTTGGATTCAGGCTTATTGGTATAATGGATACCTTTGAGGCCACAGGTGATGATGGACTCAGGAAACTGGCAGAGGCAGAGAAGTCTGAAAAGTACTCTGTCATTTTTGTTTCAGACACATTGAAACGGAGCATGGACAGAAGGCTGCTCACATATTACGAGACAGTTCTGAATCCTCTTATAATGTTCATACCATTACCGGGAGAGGAGAGCGAAGAATCACTGTCTGCCATGGCAAAAAGAATACTTGGAGTAGATATAGGAAGGTGAAGATATGGGTAAAATTGTACGGGTTTCTGGGCCCGTTGTTATAGCAGAGGACATCAAGAATCAGAAGATGTTTGACGTGGTCAGGGTCGGTGAACTCAACCTTGTGGGGGAGATAATCAGGATTAGCGGAAACAGGGCCACAATACAGGTTTATGAAGACACAAGCGGAATGAGGCCCGGTGAGTCTGCAGAGACCACGGGAAGGCCACTGTCGGTGGAGTTAGGTCCAGGGCTTCTGAAATCAATATATGATGGAATACAGAGGCCCCTTGATCTCATAAGGGAAAAGACGGGAGATTTCATAAGAAGAGGATACACTGCAAATCCCATTGATCTCACGAAGGAATGGGAGTTTTTTCCCACGGTGAAGAAAGGGGACGAGATAAAGCCGGGGCAGATTCTTGGCACTGTACAGGAAACATCTCTCATACAGCACAGGATAATGGCACCTAATCATGTTTCTGGAAAGGTTTCTGAAATTCTCTCAGGAAAGATGAAGATCACTGATGTTTACGCATACATAGAAGGCAGGGGAGGAAAACATGAACTGACCATGAGGCAGGAATGGCCCGTGAGGACCATAAGGGGCGTGAAATCCAAACTCCCGCCATCCATTCCGCTGATCACCGGGCAGAGGGTGATTGATACCCTGTTTCCAGTAGCAAAGGGAGGAACAGTTGCAGTCCCGGGCCCCTTCGGGTCAGGCAAGACTGTGGTTCAGCACCAGCTTTCAAAGTGGGCTGACAGTGATATAGTTGTTTATGTGGGATGTGGAGAGAGGGGAAATGAGATGACCGAGATACTGGCAACATTCCCTGAACTTCAGGATCCAAAGAGCGGAAAACCGTTAATGGAAAGAACCATACTCATAGCAAATACCTCCAACATGCCTGTGGCAGCAAGGGAGGCCAGCATCTATACCGGTATATCAATAGCAGAATATTACAGGGACATGGGATACGGAATTGCCCTCATGGCAGACAGCACATCAAGATGGGCTGAAGCATTGAGGGAAATATCAGGAAGGCTTGAGGAGATGCCCGGTGAAGAGGGATATCCTGCTTATCTGGGAAGAAGGCTCTCAGAGTTTTATGAGAGATCAGGAAACGCCATCATAAATGGAAACCCAGACAGAAACGGTTCCATAACCATAGTCGGTGCTGTTTCGCCCCCGGGTGGAGACATATCAGAACCTGTATCTCAGAACACACTGAGGGTTACAAGAGTTTTCTGGGCACTGGATTCATCCCTTGCTTCAAGAAGGCACTTCCCGTCCATAAACTGGCTTAACAGCTATTCATTATACCAGAACGATCTCACATCATGGTTCAGTGAGAATGCATCAAATGATTGGCCACAGATGTATTCCAGGATGATGTCCATCCTTCAGAAGGAGGCAGAACTTCAGGAGGTTGTGCAGCTGGTTGGATATGACGCACTTCCAGACAGGGAGAAAGTCACGCTTGATGTGGCAAGAATCATCAGGGAGGATTATCTTCAGCAGAGTGCATTCGATGAAGTGGATCAGTACTGTTCATTGAGAAAGCAGGACATCATGATGAGGCTCATAATGCACTATTCGGAGCAGATCGAGAAGGCTGTAGCCGGGGGCATCACGATGGAATCACTTCAGGGAATTCCATCCAGGGAGAAGATATCCAGGATAAAGGAGATCAGGGACAAGGATCTTGATAAATACTTCAAGGATGCCATTGCATCCATAGAACAGGATATACAGAGGATAAAGGGGTGAAATGAAATGGTCAAGGTAGGTTATAAGAGCATAAGCCAGATAAGCGGCCCCCTTCTTTTTGTTGAAGGTATCAGGGATGCGGGATACAATGAAATGGTCACGATTGAAATGGCCGATGGGGAGATTAAGGCAGGGCAGGTCCTGGACACAAGAAACGGAATGGCAATCGTGCAGGTATTTGGAACCACGGCCGGACTCGACAATTCAACAACTACAGTGAGATTCAGGGGAGAAACTGCAAGGATAAAGACATCAGACGAGATGCTTGGAAGAGTCTTCAACGGTCTGGGCGAGCCCATAGACGGAGGCCCGAACCTTGCTGCTGGGGAGAGAAGGGATATTGTTGGAGATGCAATTAATCCATATTCAAGGGAAGAACCTTCAGAATTCATAGAAACGGGCATATCCACTATCGATGGAATGAACACACTGGTCAGGGGCCAGAAACTGCCCATATTCTCTGCTTCAGGACTTCCGCATAACATGCTTGCGGCACAGATTGCCAGGCAGGCAAGAACGCTCAAGACAGATGACAGTTTTGCAGTCATATTTGGGGCCATGGGTATTACAAGCGAGGAGGCTAACTTCTTCATGAACGAATTCAGGAAGACGGGTTCGCTCAACAGGGCAGCCATATTCATGAACCTTTCCTCAGACCCGTCCATGGAGAGAATCATACTTCCAAGGGTCGCACTCACTGCAGCTGAATATCTTGCATATGAGAAAGAATACCATGTGCTGGTCATACTCACGGATATGACAAATTACTGCGAATCTCTCAGGGAAATATCCTCTGCAAGAGAAGAGGTTCCGGGAAGAAGGGGATTTCCAGGTTACATGTATACTGACCTGAGCACCATATATGAGAGGGCAGGGAAGATAAGGGGGAAGAATGGTTCCATAACACAGATTCCCATACTCACAATGCCCGGAGATGATATTACAAACCCCATACCAGATCTCACCGGATATATCACTGAAGGCCAGATAGTCATGAGCAGGGACCTCCAGAGAAAGGGAGTATATCCCCCTGTGGATGTCCTCCCATCACTTTCAAGGCTGATGAATCAGGGAATTGGAAAGGGTAGGACAAGGGAAGATCACAGGGGTGTTGCTGATCAATTGTATTCTGCCTATGCAGGTGGAAAGGATCTCAGGTCATTGAGCGCCATTGTGGGAGAGGAATCCCTGAGCGCCAGTGACAGGAGCTACCTGTCCTTTGCAGAACACTTTGAGAAGAGATATGTGAATCAGGGCCTCTATGAGAGCAGAACCATAGAGGATACACTCTCACTCAGCTATGATCTTCTTTCAGAGATTCCTGAGGCAGAAATGAAGAGGCTTAAAAGAGATTTCATAGAAAAATACGGAAAATGGAAGTGATATTCTGGCATCTGTCAATGTCAAGCCCACAAGGATCGAACTCATCCAGATAAGAAAGAGGATAAAGCTTGCCAGAAGAGGATATGATCTTCTCAAAATGAAAAGATCTGCACTCATAATGGAATTCCTCGACATGGCAAAAGAACTCAGGAGCATGAGAGAGGCACTGAGGAATGATGTGGGGTTGGCAATGGAGTCCATAACAAGGGCAGAGATATCAGAGGGACGACTTACCATAGAGAGAATAGGATTCATGTCAGGTGAATCTGAGGTATTCATAAATGCAAAGAATGTAATGGGTGTCAAGATACCTGAGATAGGAATATCAATGGAAACTGCAGTTCTCAGCGAGAGGCTCAGGGCCATAGCTGTACCTGCATCTGTGAATGACTCAATAAATGCATACGAAAAACTGTTCCGCAGCCTCATAAATGTGGTGGAGAAGGAGAAGGCCATGAGGAAACTCCTTCATGAAATAGACAAGACAAAAAGAAGATCAAACGCCATTGAGTTCGTCATGATACCGAGGCTGCAGGAACAGGCAAAATATATAAGAATGAGGCTTGACGAGATTGAAAGGGACACATTCACAACACTCAAGATGGTGAAGAAAAAAATAACCGCACAGGAGGATGAAGGATATAGCATGGAAAGGGGGGAAAGTATACAGGCTTGATGAGATGAACAGGGAGCAGAAGATACTGTACATCATAAGAAGGTACATGTTTCCTCTGCGGATCTTCATCATCATACTTGCAATTGTTCTTTTGGTGAGATTATGAATGTAAAAGGCATAGATCAGATAAAATTGATCAAGGAAAAGGAAGACGAGATAAAATCCAGAATAGAAAAGGCCACTGCAGAATGCGAGGCTTTCGTGAATGATGCAAAGGAAAAAATGGGGGCCACGCTTAAGAAAAAGGAGTCAGAACTTCAGAAGAATTTCAACAAAAACATTGATCAGAAAAAGAAAGCAGTAGATGCATCCATAGAGGAGAGCAGGCAGAAGGCACTGAAAGATTCAGAAAACATCAGGGTTGACACCAGTGTGGAAAGAATAACCAAAATAGTCCTCGAAATAATGAAAAACAATGTGAGTGAGTAAAAATGGCATTCAGGCCCGTTCAGATGGAAAAGATAAGGATCATATGCCAGAGGGAAAAAACACATGTGGTTCTCTCCATACTTCATGACCTGAGGGTTGTTCAGGTGGAAGAGGTTGGCCAGGATGTGAAGAATATCCTGAAAGATCCCAATATTATGTCTGGAAGGGAGGAAGTGATCGAGAAGCTCAACACATTTCGTTCCTACGAGAATCTGCTTCCAAGAAGAAAGGTGAGCGGAAGGAAAAAGTTTGAGTCTGTTGAAGAGATTATGCAGGCAGCTTCCCGGATCGGGATTGAGCATGACGTGAAAATAGCCTACGAAACCATGGATCAGCTGAAGGTGAATCTCAAGGATGTGGATAACAAGATAGAGTTTCTCAAGTATCTCAGGAATATGGACCTGGACATGGAATGGCTGAGCAACAATACGGTCTCATCATACATAATCATGGATCATTATGAGACATCCATAAAGAATGCAGTTACAATCCATGGTAAGGATTTCACAATATTCACTGTGCCAAATGGAATGGACAGGGAAGTGGCCGCAGAATTCAGCAGTCTGGGTGAAAAACCCATGTACATACCTGCCATGCACGGCAGGGCCTCAGAGCGTTTTGACGAACTTATGGAATTCAGGAAAAAATTACAAAATAACATTGATGATATAATGAAAAGCCTCGGGGGCCTGTCTGATAAGTATTATTCAGATATATCTGCCATAAGGGAAGCACTGGAGATTGAAGTAAAGAAATATGAAGTTGCAATGAAGATGCCATCTTCGGATAGCATCTCCGTCCTTGAGGGTTGGATTCCTGAATACAGATATGAGAAAGCAAGGAAACTCATCGAGGAGCAGACATCAAATCTGTGCATTATTGAAACACTTGAAACAGATGAGAAGGGGCCAACCCTGCAGCACAACCTGAAGGGTTTCAGGCTTTTTGAATCCTTCATAAGGTTCTATTCCCTTCCTGATAGTGGCGAAATAGATCCAACTGTGATATTTGCAATAGTGTTTCCTATATTCTTCGGCATAATGGTCGGTGACTTCGGTTTTGGAATCATCATACTGCTCCTTTCCATATGGATCGTCAGGAGAATAAACAGCACAGGCAGGAAGGTTAAGCTTCCAGGGAAACTCACAGGCTTCATTTCATCAGTATTCACGCCCTACCAGCTCCAGATACTTGCAAGGGCACTGATTCCGGGTTCCATAGTGGCTATCATTTCAGGCATCATATTCAACTCGTTTTTTGGCATGAGCATTCTTCCATCAACTATCGGTCCCATTCATATGACTTACTATAATCCCCTGGTTTACACATCAAAAATACTGCTCATGAGCGGCTATTTTGGTGTGTTCATGGTTTCATTCGGCCTCATAATAGGAATGATGAATGAATACTACTTCGGGGAGAAGAGGCACATTCTGGGCAAGGCAGGATGGCTCATCTTTGTATGGGGCGTTGTTATCTATGGGCTCTCACTCATATACTCACTCAACACAGATCCCTACACAAACATATACGCGGGCATTGACATTGGGGCCATTGTAATAGGAGTTCTTTTCATCGTGTTTGCAGAGAAATCCCGTGGATTGATAGAACTGCCATCGGTTATAAGCCATGTCTTATCATATACAAGGATAATGGGAATACTCCTTGCATCTGTCATACTCACACAACTTATCAACCAGTTCTTCCTGAGCACAACCTCAAGCCTGCCCATGGAAATAATAGGCGTCATAGTCCTGGTCTTCGGGCAACTCTTTGCACTGCTTCTTGCACTGGTGGAGGGTGGAATCCAGGGAGTGAGGCTTATCTACGTGGAGTTTTTCTCAAAATTCTACAAGGGAAACGGGAAACAGTTCACGCCCTTCGGCACATCAAGAAAATACACGGAAGAAAAATACAGGGCATAACAACTTCATTTTTTCCAAATTATTCATTAATTTTTTTAGGTTGTAATTACTATGAACATGAGGAAGATTCCGTTTGATAGTATCCAATCCTGAAGTTTTTGATTTCTCATACATACCAGAAAAGTTCAGGTTCAGGGAAAAACAGAAGTCTGTAATAGAGAGTCTTTCCATTGCTCCACTTCTTTCCGGTGTTGCCAATACAGTTTCAATCTACGGAAGATCCGGAACAGGAAAGACGGCCACAGTAAGGCGGATAATCTCAGGAAACACAGAATTCAGGAGTTATTATTTCAACACAATTTCCCTGACCAATGTGAGAAACATCCTCCTGGAGATCATCCATGGAGGGAGAACATTTGTCATGGCTAACCAGCCCTATACAGAACTGTTTGAAAAGATAGGCCAGATGAGGGATAAGAACATTCTCCTTGTTCTGGACGAGGCCACAAATATAATGAAATTTGACAGGGAAGGAATATATAACCTCATACGGAACAAGGAGTTATACGGAACAAACATCGGGGTGATTTTCATCACCATGGATGACCCATCCCTCTTCCTGACGGAGAGGGAAAAGAGATCCATGGGCCTCTTTTCATCCATCAACTTTCCCAGATACTTGAGCAGCGAACTGTTCCAGATTGTGCATGACAGGGCAGTGGAAGGGCTCTTTCCAGGTTCATTTGATGACGGAATAATAGAGTCCATAAGTGAGATGTCTGAGCCTTCAGGCAGTGCAAGGGTTGCCATTGAGCTTCTCCAGAAATCTGCCTTCATCAGCACCCACAGGGGAGGGAAAACTATAGAGATGGAAGATCTCAGGACAGCCAATTCCATCATCAGTCCATATGTAACGGAGAGCAGGCTTTCCGGGTTCTCTTATGATGATCTGATGGTTCTTCTGGCCCTATGCAGGGCTCTCCATCATTCATCCTCTGCCACTACGCCAGAGGTCCTTTCTTCCCTCACTATTCTCATGGAACATTATTATGGCACACCCATAAACAGGCTGAACTTCTACAGGATAGTGAGAAAGCTTGAGAACAGCGGCATTGTAGAGGGCAGGATAATAGGAAATGGCTATGGCAAGGGTGTGACAAAGGTTTTGGCAATCAACGACATACCTGTCCACATTCTTGAGGAGAAGATTGAATCCATACTGGATGCTATGTGATCTCACTGCATCATTGGTATTCTGTAAGTTTTCTCTGGGCTGAGGGAGAAAGATTCAGGGATGAAAATATGAAGTCTATTGGTTCAAAGGACCTCAGCAGAAGTTTCCTGTAATACCTCATGTCAGGCTTTGCTTCATCACCTGGAAGTGACAGTGTTTTTCTCTTCTCATCTGAAACAATCGCCATCCTGGTTTCTCCGGGATAGATCTCAAGGCCCCTTTTTTCAAGTGTTTCTCCAAGAGATTTTCTGATGGTCATGGATGCATATTCCCCATGCCTTTTCTGCATGTGGAATCCTATCATGTAGTCATCTGTGCTGATGTATGAGGGCATGCTTAGGTACCTTTTCTTGAGTTTTTCCACCTGATCATATTTTCCCCTGATCTCTTCTGGCGTTCTGCATCCTGACAGCATATCCAGGGCTTCCCTCTGGAAATTCCTGCATATATTGGGAGAATCCCTTCTCCTGATCTCTATCCCTCTTATCTTGTATGTTCCATCATGCTTCAGTCCGAAATACCTGTTCAGGGAACCTTCGCCATTCTTCGCAGGCACAAACACTATCCACCTGTAATGCCCCTCTTCCACAATGCCTATGGATGTTTCCCTGCTGATCCTTTCAAGAAGTTCATCTATGCTGCCTTTGCCCTGTATCCAGAGGGAATCAACTATTCCATGTATGATGGTGAAGCCCATGTCACGGCAGATGTCAATGGATTTCTTCAGCACATATCTTCCCGTGGCAGTTATGGCCTCATGGGCCTCAATCTTCCCGAATTTTGCATTCTTGTACCCTGTGTAGCCGAAGGATGTGAGTAGCATCCATTTCAGCGCTTTGTCCCTCTTCTCATAAACAGGGCTTAGATGCTTCACTGATTTATAGAAAAGCCTCCGTTTCAGCAACATGTCAAGGGCCGAAGGCAGGAATCCCCTTTCCTCACTTATTCTGTACGGAGTTCCATCCACAGGTCTTCCATGGTGAAAATTTATTGTTTCTGGGGATATATTATAATTCACCATGATGCTTGGGTACATGGATGAGAAATCTATCTCATGGACATCACTGTAAATTCCCGGCTCAGGCTGGAGCACCAGTCCACCCATATCTGTGGAAAGCAGCGTTTCCAGATTCTTTTCATATTCATGATCATTCTTGTAATATGGTATCATTATGTTCTGTTTCAGTGCGAAAGTCTCCTCCATGGAGGATACTGCGCTTCCGCTTGTCATGACTGCCGCTCTCTCCGGGCTCAGGCAAGACATTCTGGATGTTTCTATGAGCCCCTCAATTCCAGCTTCCTGAAGTATGAAAGAATCCATGGGTATGCACAGTTTTCCCGGAATTCGCACATTTGCCGATTTTGAGTGCATCACCCCGTAGGATTCATACGTGGTGTTTCCTGAAGAGTAAAAGGATGGAACACCAATTCCCATGTTCCTCATGAGCATGAGTATTTTCGAGAAGAATCTGTCTCTGTTGTCATAGATGATCATCATGCTGTTCCTGATCAATACTGAAAGTTCTTCAAGAATGCCCGTTTCAATGTTCATGAACTGCCTGCCATTCAGGCTTATCTTTTCGGGGACGCCGTATTTCAGCCTGCCTTCCACAGACACATAAGGGATATTCATGTCAAAATCCATGGGATCATCCAGGATGAAGTATGAAAGATCATTCTCTGCCAGAAATCTGAGATGGTTGTTGATGTCCGCATTATATATCATGAATTTCCTGTTATTGCCTATGCTTTCTACGATCTGTATGATCCTGTTCAGGAAACCAGGTTTTCCAAATATCTTCAATCCTTCAACCTTTCCATATACGTCCTTCTCTATATCCCACTGGTGCTCTATATTTCCAGTATCCAGCTGTCTTTCCAGAAATTCAAGATCATACCTGTCACCTGAGGCAAATATCCATGTTCTGCATGGGAAGCTCTCATGGGAAACATGTTTTCCATCGTATTTCCACAGCGTGATCCTGTCAGTTCCAGTGGTGTTTATTATGGAATCATTCATTCTTGCCTTCAAAAAGTAGTATCTCCCTGCGCATCTCCACAAGCATGAAAAGTATGGTGAAAAGTGCATCATCCCTTGGAAGAAACTGGAGTTCAGGTGCATGCTTTCTTCCATAGGATACAAGCTTCTGCATCTCCTCCAGTTCATTGTCACTTATCATGCCTTTTATCCTGTTTATATCCTCAAGCATGAGATCAAACGACTGCCTGAGGCTCGGCGTGGTTCTTCCCATTATCATGCCACCTCCCCTATCTTTCCATATGCAGGGTCATGGCTGTTTGTTGCCATGGAGAATATAGGGGAATAATCCCCCACAACATTCATTGCAATATCGCAGTGGTTTGAAATTGCCCTGATCCTGAGAACATCATATATGGAATCAATTGTGGAAAGTTTCCAGTTATCCATGATTTTCGAGTTCATGCATATGTAGTATGCTGTGGAATTCATCTCCATGAGCACTCGGAGAAGCTGATGGCTGGTAAGTATCCTCGTGACGAAAACCTGTTCCATCGGGAATTTCCTCAGCACATGCCCAGGTGGGAGCATTATTCCATCAGAGAGGAAAAGACTCACTTTCCCATGTTTTGACACCATGTTCTCAACTGTTTCCTGGAGCAGATCCAGATTCAATTTTCCTGTCCTGAATATCTTCAGCATATGTTATCCGGTAACCATGCCAACTGGTGCTATAAAGACAACAATGGGAATTCAAAATGAAAAAATGAATTTCATGCCCGATCCAGACGAAGAATATTTCAATAGTATGGGAAAAAAGATTAAATATCGTCTTATAAGTGTTTGAAGAGACCGTGTTTAGAACGGGTCCTCATCCTCAGGTATTCTTATGAGATTGAGAAGGAATGTGTGGAAGAATGGCCTGGAAAAATAAAATGCATTCTTTCTCGCCCTCCTGCTCCTTACCCTTGTCTGCACCCTGAATTTTTTCATGATCCTCCTGACATATTCCATTTCCGGCCTGAGGTCTGCATTTCTGTCCATTGTGCCAACTTTCATTGAAACCTTTGCCTTCTGGATGCCGGAGTTGTAGATGGCCAGATCAATTATCATGGATTTCTCGCTTATCATGTTTATCTTCGAAAGATTCTGTATGAGGGACATGGCATAGTGTGGTTCCTTCTCCCCTCTGGCGGAGAGAGCATAAAGGAAGAAATTCTCTGTTTCATTCTGATCCATGACCTCATCCAATTTCACAGAATAGAGCCTCTTGAAGAATGATTTCATGAGGGCCATGGACTCAGGTCCGTTGCTTCCTATATAGAAATCTGTCATCTGACGGGTGCATACCATTCTGAACCTGTTAGTGTCATTCTTCCATGGCACCAGCATTTCGCTCATTCTCCTGTATTTCCAGACATCAGTGGCAGGATATGGTTCAGTGAATGTAAGCCTGAACCACTGGTACATCAGAGGCCCCCGTAATATTTGCTGAGTTCATCCAACCCCTCTGAAAATCTCTCTTCGGGCAAGAGGTAACAGAGCCTGTACCCGTCCCGAGCCATGAAATACCTGCCAGGGGCCACAAGAATTCCATGTTTCCTGAACATTTCAGATGCATCTTCCCTGCCCTTATTGAAAATGTATGTGAAAGAAGTAGCATCTATGGGAGTATGCTGTAATTCCATTTTTTCAAGCCATGATTTCAGAGTTTTTCTGTTATTCTGAACCAGAGACATCACATCTTTCCTGATCTGTTCCCTTCTCTCGAGAACTTTCATCGCGAAGTAAAGTGAAAGGGCATTGCTACTGCCTGTGGAAAGGAATCTGCATTCTCCAAGTTTCTTTATGACGTCCTTTTCACCCATGAGCCAGCCAACCCTGAAGGGGCCTATTCCATAGAATTTTGTCATGGTGGTGGAAGTGAACATATTCTCCCTTTTTCCGAGCAGGGTCACAGGTTTCTGTGGAAAGGTGAACTCCATGAATGTTTCATCGACAAATGCCAGGTTGCGTGAATCTTCAAGGAACCATGGCATTTTCTCTCTTACTTCAATAGCTGTGGGATTATTTGGCGAGGTGAAACTGAGCGATTCATCCGGGGAAAGCTTCATCCCTTCAGGATCAGACTCTGTCCTGAAATTGAATCCATAACTGGAAGGAACACGGTAAATGGGTTCATATTCCGGCACAGGCACAACTATTCTGCCTGAGTTCATATTGAGGTAAAGTGATGCAACCTGGATAGCTTCCGATCCTCCTGTTGTGGGAAGAACCTGATCCATCTCAATGCTGTAGAGTTCTGCAACTCTTTCACGGAAAAGTTCATCCATATGGGGCACACTGGACTGGAATTCTCTTTTGTCCATGTCTATTTGGTATTTTTCAAGATCCAGAAAAGGCATTCCGCTTCCGGTAAAATCGTATCTGCTGCTTTTGTTATGGTCAAGGATCCACCTGAAAACGTTATCGTGTATATCGTTCATACAGGTGATATCCGGGAAATAAAAAAATGTTGTCAATGCAGTTGTTACTGTACAACTACTTCTCCCATCATCCATCCGGGTGTTGCCATGGCCCCACCCCATCCGCTGGGTCCTGTTCCACAGTCAACCTGGCACTGCCACTGGAATACTCCACTGTTGCCAGTATGGAAT
>JAKAWU010000030.1 GCA_021816965.1 Thermoplasmata archaeon
GGCAAAAAATCTAATGAACTTGCGATTGGAATGAAATTTGAATATCTTATGAATCACAACGCCAACAGCATTCCGTAAATAACTATTCCTGGAAACTATATGAAAGTTGTTCATAAAAAATCCTCGCGAAGTGATTGATCCGAAAGAGATTTTTAATGAGATCGGGAATGTCCCTGCTGCGCAGCACGAATGGGAGAATGGATTGAGGGTATATCACGTTTATATTTACGGATTTATGCGATTGCAGTACGGATATCCATAAGATTGTGAATTCTAAATATGGGAAAGACATCAAAACTCGGTAATGGTTTCTCGTAAAGTCATCCAGACTGGAGAGTGAAGACGAAATAAAAATAAAAGTAAGAACCTCCAATCCTTTAGGATGGATAGTTTGACAGAAAAGGAAAATATTTATTTTATTTCAGTTATAACCCTAACAAATATACAGGTGCAAAAAGATGAATATACGCAGATTAATTCTTGATGTGGGCAAAGGTCTTAATAAACCTACTTTGATGGAATTATCAGAGGCTATTGTTACTGTTAAGGGAGTTGAAGGGGTTAATATCAGTGTTATGGACATAGATATTGAGACTATGGGTATGAACGTTACAATTGAAGGCTCAAATATAAACTATGAGGAAATTATAAAGAAAATTGAAAATTCCGGAGCCGTAGTGCATTCTGTCGATGAAGTTGCAGTAGGTTCCAAACTTATAGAGAATATAAGGCGTGAAACTTGAACAATAAGTTTCTGTTTCCAATGGCCATAGGTTTGATTGACGGGCTTATCACTGCCCTGATTATTGCAAGCAATGCCATTCTTTCTGATCTTTCAATTTCATTATACGCTGCTATAAGGATATCAGGTGGTTCATCCATGGTCGGGGCTACCAGTTATCTTCTTGCGGAATATGGGGAAAAAAGAACTGATATGGTGAGAATAGCAAGACACCTTAATCCAGTTACATTGAAATCAAGCAAGAACAGATCTGTTCGGATGAGAATACTTCTGGAGTCCATTCTTGGAGGTAGTGTTGCACTCTCTTTTGGCTTTATTGGTGCAATGATTCCACTTGCATTTTATTCAATATTTGACATGAATCCCTTAATTTCAATTTCTGTCACTTTTATTGCGCTTTCACTTACTGGCTTATACATGGGATACGAGGCCGAAGGCAGTGCTATGATGTGGATAATTGCGCTTGATTCTGTAGGGGTTCTCATGTTAATATTGGGAAATTACCTGAGGATTTTTCAATGAAGGAATTGAATAACTGGTTTCCAGTTTTTGGAGGTTTTTTGTATATTTCATCTCTTCTTTATTTATTATTGGGAGGAGATATTATATTATCGTCAAGTTATGGCTCGGTGCAGGTTTTCTTTATCCTGCTGGTTATTGCGATTATTCTTCCTTCGTTTGATATTATTTTATCACGGAGTGAGAGTGTCATCAAATTCTATCCCTCTGCTGCATTCATGGCAATTATTATACTCACAATGATGGTCGACTTAAAATTCCTTATTCCTTTAATTCTTCAGACATTTTCATTACTTATATTTTTCAGATACATCCTTAAAAAAAGTAACTCTCCAGTTTATCATTTCACTTATGTAATTTTTATCATTATTCTGTTTTTTCTTCCAAACATCCTTAGGTTCTCAATTATAGAATATACACCAAAAATACTTGTTTTTAGTATAGCGGATGATGCAAATATTATTGGCATACCTCTCCTTTTCCAGTACGGAATTGTTATAGCTTCTCCATACTATTTTGTTCTTACCATAAGCATTCAATTTTCGATTATAATTTTTGTTCTTGGGTTTTTCCTTATGGAAAACGTACGTGAAATTCTTTCAATTTCAGGAAGAAGAGCACAGGATGTTTCAGGAGTTGTATCAGTTTCATTTTCTCTATTGTCGTGCCAGTGTGAAACAGTCACTTCTATAATACCTGCCATAGGAGCAGAAGTACTCGGAATCATATCAATTCCACTGATCATTGAGAGCCTGCTCCTTTCATTTACCACGTATGTCCTGTTAAAGAGCCAGAAAAAAGGTAGAAAACCAGTAATATTTGATAAAATATGGAATGCAGATATAGTATCGAATTGGCTTGTGATTATGACAATATTTGCCATTATTGCATTACCCATACTAATTACAATTATTTCATATCTGGGTTACCAGAGAAACATATACATTTATTTTTCAAGCAACGTCGGAATTTTAGTTGCTACATACTTTTTTATCTATATTTTACAAAAATCCATGTCCTGGAACGTCTTTAGAGTTAAGGGGTATATCTATGCCTTTTTTTCCATTATCCTCATTATCCTGATGAGTGTCTGGTATGTACCATCTGTTCTAGTTGTTACAGTTTCAAGTGGAGTCCTGTATGGTATCATGGGAGTTGCTTCTTCCCTGTCTGGAATATTACTGTTCATGATGGTTCATACTCTTGATAAGCAAACCAAAGCCATAGCCTACGAATACACATCTGGAATGTTTCCCTTAATATTTGCAATATTGTTCTATTATCTAATTATAAGTACAACTTCTATCTGGCCCATTTATACCTATACTGATCAGATAATTTTTGCTCTTTCTCTATTGGGTGTCTCACTTATCCCTATGTGGTTTTTCGTCAACTATTCCATTTATGCAAGATTCTGGCATAACAAAGCCTAAAATATGCATAACTCTTATGGAAAGCATGAACATTTCATTCCTTAGAAAGGGAGATCATTATTTTCCAATATTGAAGGTTGGAAATGAAAAAAGAATCCTGAAGGAAAGTGTTGATCTAAACAATTTTTATGCAAATATTAATCATTACACGAAGTTGTATGAAGAATTGGAACCTGTTGATATAGAACCTGGAACAATTCCAGTATATCCTGGAAAAATTCTCTGTCCATCCATGAACTTCATGACGCACTCTGCAGAGACTAAACAAAAAGTGCCTGAATATCCATACTTCTTTACAAAATTCAGGGATACAATCACTGGATGGAATTCACCCATTCTTAAGCATCGGGAAATGAGGCAACTTGATTATGAAGGGGAGATTGCAGCAATCATAGGAAAAAAAATCAAAAGTGCTGATGAGAAAACTGCTGAAGAGAGCATATGTGCCCTAGCTGTTGTGAATGATGTCAGTGCAAGGGACTATCAGGAACAGATTTCTCCGCCTTTTGGTAAAAACTGGGTTATGGGAAAAGCTGCAGATTCATTTTTACCCATCTCCTCATGGGTTAAATTATACGAGGGGGACCCGGTAGAGTTTACCACTGAAGTGAATGGTGAAATAAGGCAGAAAGGAAATACAAAGAATATGATATTTCCTTTCAGGAAATTGATTTCTTATGTAAATAAATTCGTGACACTATACCCTGGCGACATGATACTTAGCGGTACACCTGACGGGGTAGCTAAATCCGGCAAATATCCATATCTCAAGAATGGTGATACAGTTAAGGTACAATCCTCAGGAATAGGATATATAGAGAACGTGGTGACGGAATTTGATTCGTGAAATAACTGAAGAAGAACTTCTAACAGAAACCATTCCTTTTAACTTGGTTCTTTTTAAGGGCTATGATTCGACCTTTACTATAAGAGACCCTGCTGACAGGCATACAACTGTAATACAAAGATTCAGGCATGAAGGTCTTGAAATATCAGTTAAATCTTTCTTTATGGATTGGTTTTATTATGGGTTTCCAAAAAATATGATGAAAACTGCATCAGATTATTTTTCCGATGCTCAACCATTTGAACTGAATTTCGAAGGTAATAGGTATAATGCTTTTTTTGGTGACGACTACAGAAACCGAAAAACTATATGTGCTTATATAGATGGAATATGCATTGAAGTCAGGGTGGAGAAAGGTGACCCTGAACTGGCGAAAAATATCTTCAAGAATGCAAAAAAAGTAAAAACAACAAACCTCATGTCATTCATGGAAAGATCATTCTATGCAACATATAGGGGCCCATATACCTGGTTTGAGGATGAAAGAATTGGACGGCTCTCATGGAAGCCTCTCGAAGCTGAAAATATTGGGGAATTTTCTCCAGATTCTGTTGGGAACCTGCCGGGATTGCATAAACTTTCAATCTTTGTCAATAAGAGAAATGAATATCTCTGGCTTGATGTGGCAGTCAGAGGAAAAGGTCTCAGGAATCTTTCCTACAGGTTTAATTTTTCAGGTTCTATCTTCAAAGAACGTGTTAAAATGAATCGATGGAGAGTCGGCATTCTTTCGCAACATGGTCCTGCAATAATGGTAATGGAAAATCCTTTTTTCAGATACATAATGTCACTTCCTAATATTGAACCTGGCGATCTCTGGAAATACGTAGACATAATGGAAAACTTAAACATTGATCCATTTATGCCCTAAAATGCCTTTTAGATATGAAATTGGCATTTCAAGGGAAACATCATTGAATGAAGGAATTTCAATCGGTAATACAGAGAATGGAGGATGTTATCTCGTTGAACCAGAGATGCTTTACTTCCACACCATGATACTTGGCAGAACTGGAACAGGGAAATCTAACCTGATAAAGAATCTCTGTATTCCTATGTTAAAAAACGGGACAGATAACCTGATTGTAATCGATTTCCATGGAACGCTTTCAGCAGATCTTATCAGGATGAACAGCAAAATGGATCTTATTTTTATCTCCCCGGAGAATAAACCTGATAAAAAATCCGTGAAGATAAATGTGCTGAAAGGATCTGCAGAATCACCTGTGTTTCTCTATATACTCCAAAAAATATTCTCCACTGAAAATGCGCTTTCAGGAGGGACATGGGGTCCAAGGCTGCAGACCATGTTAACTTCTGTATTGAGGGAAGTCATTATGAAAAATCCAGATTCTACCCTCTCAGATTATATTGAGACCATAACAAGCAGGAATTCAATGAAAGAACTTTATAACAGTTCAACTGGAAGCACCAGAACAATAATTGGAAACATGATATCAAGATGGGATTCATGGCAAGATTATTCAATGAGCACCATAAACAAGATATTTCCAATCACATCTGACATAGGGATCAGGAAACTGATCTCATCACATGAAGAATCCATCGACATTGTTTCACTTTTGAATGAAGGGAGCAAATTGGTTGTTATAGATGTATCAAAGACGAAATATTCAGAACAACAGGGAAAAATAGTTTCATCAATGCTGTTGAACAGGATATGGGCTGATATTTTGAGAAAGGGTATGAGGAAAAAATGTATGTTGATAATTGACGAGGCTCAGAATCTGAACGCGTCAATAATTAAGGAACTTTTGTCTGAGGGAAGGAAATTTAATGTTTTTTGCATGCTTGCATCACAATACATGCTCCAATATGATAGAGAGGTGAGGGATGCTGCCATTTCTAATTGCGGAAATTTTTATGCGTTTTCACTTTCTGAAGAGGACGCTAAAACAATCTGTTCTATTATTCCTGGACAAAAACAGAGAAAACTTGCAATGAATTCCATACTGATTGGTCCAATACACAATACAACACACTTCTCAACCAGGGGGAATAATGGAATCAGTGTGTCTTCATTTACGCCTTACTTGATGGAAAACTTGAATAATAGTATCTCTGTTGAAGATGCAATAGACAGCAGTCTTCAGAAATACGGGGGATTCATTGAAGAAGGCAGCATTGATAACACTCAGCAGAACAAAATTAGCAATCACAATGAATTGCAGCAGAGGTTCATAACTTATCTTGATGGAAAAGGATGCAAACCTGAGATTGAGAAAGTAATTGGAGAAAGCAGACCAGACATAATATTTTATGTGCAGTCAACACCCATAATTGCCGAGGTTGAAATAAGTGATACCATAAGATTCGAAAGGGTCATTGAAAAGGCATGCATTTACAGTAATTCTCCATTGATATTCCTATGCATGAAGGATATGGGAATGGTATTGCTTGAAAAATTCCATAATCATGAATTATTGTCACGACATCTCTCAAGGATGGATAGAAATGGAAAAAATACTTTTTTTAATTTTGAAAAAATAACCATAGTGGAAGACAGAAATGGAAAGTACTATTTTATCCGCGATGGAAAATACACAAGATGGACACCTGAATTTTCACTGGCTGAATCATCATTCAGGTTGAAATCAGATTTGCTTGGAGACTTAACTGTTAATATATTGAGAGAAATGAAATTAAGGAGGAATCACGAATATTCTTATCTTGATACGAATATTGGAGAAAAGAAAAAGGTGGCATTGTATGATCTCATTTTATAACTGCCTTTTATCAGAAATCGAATTTTAGACTATAAGAATAATCATAACAACATACATATAATGTTTAAACATAAGGTTTTACAGTTATATCTGTAAAGAGAAGAGTTCGAGATGGCAAAATTCGAAGAATTGGGAATAAAAGGGGAACTATTAGAGTCCCTTAAGAAAATGAAATTTGAAGAGACGACCGAAATACAGGAAAAGGTTATTCCACTTATACTTGAAAAAAAGTCTGTTATTGCAAAATCAAGAACAGGTAGCGGAAAAACCGGTGCATACCTGATACCATTGATCAATACTGCAAAGAAAGGAAAAGGGACGAAAACACTCATCCTTCTTCCAACAAGGGAATTGGCAATCCAGGTGCACAATGTTTTCACGAAAATAGCTTCTTCAACACGCCTGGAAGCAACACTTATCTATGGTGGTGTATCTATTGGAAGGCAGGCAGAGGAATTGAGTTACGAACCTGAATTCATAATTGGAACTCCAGGTAGAATAAAAGATATGTTTGAGCGGGGACACCTCAAACTATCCAAGATAGAGAGAGTCGTGCTCGATGAAGCAGATCAGATGCTCGATATGGGTTTTTATGATGATGTAGAATACATTGTCAAAGAGACTGATGATAACAGGAGCATGTACCTTTTCTCTGCTACAATGACGGATTATGTAAGAGATATATCTTCAAGATTCATGAAAGATGCAGAAGTGATCAATTCATCTGAAGATCGGATACCAGTAGATATCAACCATACATATGTTGTATCAGAAAAAAACAGAAAACTTGGATTTCTTATCAAATATATAGAAGATCAAAACCCTGAAAAAGCTGTGATTTTCTCCAACACCAAGTCTGGTGCCTCATTCATCAGCCAGAGATTGAGGGAAAATGGATACAGAACAGTTCAGATACATGGAGATCTGACTCAGAAACAGAGGGAAACTTCTATCCGAAATTTCAGGAGAGGCGAGAGATTCTTGATTGCTACAGATGTAGCAGCAAGGGGCATGGATATTCCAGCAATCACTCACATCATCAACTATGACCTTCCAAGAGAGGATAAATCCTACATTCACAGGGTAGGAAGAACAGCTAGATTTGGCAGGAGCGGAAACGCAATGAGCATTATTCTTCCAGAAGAAGCATTCATGCTGAAAAGGATAAGGAAAACGGCTGGAATTGAAATTTATAAACTTCCAATGGAAGGACAGGCCAATGAACAGGTTGAAGAGAGAAGAGAACACAGTAGGGATCGTTTCAGTGGCGTACCCAGCAGGCAGGGCCATGGTGGCAGGCGCAGGTACAACAACAATGGTAATTACGGAAGAAAACCACCTGCCAGAAGACGCAGAGATTGAGCCCAATTTTTATTTATTTTATTTTAACATTTAAGAATTGTTCTTAGCGGTATATTTTATTATTTATCTGTAATGCTGTCACATGGATCAGACAATTGAGAAAATAATTGAGCTCGCCCATAGGACCAGAGAAAAATCACCATCACAGGATTCAATGGAGGAATTAAAGAAAAGGGTTGCCGATATTGCAATTACGTCATTCGGTGCTTTTGATTCTCTTCCAGTGAAAGTTGCAATGAAATCCCTCATTCCCTCATCCGGCAGAACAAACTCAACTGTTTTCTTTACCAAAACAAAAGTTTCCTCTGAAAACGCTGCGTTTATCAATGGGACAATGACAAGATACCTTGACTATAATGATACTTACCTTTCCAAAGAGGCCCTTCATCCCTCAGATAATATACCTCCATTAATCGGCGCAGCAGAAAATGAAAATTATTCAGGGAATGACATACTCAAGGCAGCATATGTTTCATACAATGTTGTATGTGCCCTTTCCGATGCAGTTTCAATAAGGGATAGGGGATGGGATCATGTAACTTACATAAGCATTTCTTCAGCTGCAGGACTGTCATATCTTTTTGATCTTGATCATGAGAAATTTTCACATGCATTGAATCTTTCAATAAACAACAATATCAGCATGAGGCAGACAAGAGCGGGGGAACTGAGCATGTGGAAGGGTGCAACTGCATCAAATGCATGTAGAAACAGTGTTTTCGGTGTAAATCTTGCTATGAATGGCTTTACTGGGCCTGCCCCAATATTCAGCGGAGAGATGGGTTTCTTCAAACAGGTTTCCGGAGACATGAATCCAGATTTCACAATAGACAGAATAGGCAAAACTATGATCAAAAATTATCCTGTCGAATATCATGCAATGAGTGCAGCAGAAGTGGCGGAAGAACTGAAGGGGGAGATAAGAGGAAATATAAAAAAGATCGATGTTGAAACATTCAGGGTTGCCCATACGATCATAGTGAAAGATCCTGAGAAACTCAGGCCTAAGACAAGAGAAACCGCTGATCACAGCCTTCCGTATATTATTGCTTACACACTGAAGAATGGCGCTCCTACACCGAACTCCTATGATGACCATTACCTCAATGATCCAGAAATTCTCAAAACAATTGACAGAATGAAATTCACCGTTACAAGTAAATTTGACAGCATGTATCCTGAATATCTTCCTGTGATGATCGACGTTACCACTGACAGCGGAAATTATAGAAAAGAACTCGACGCACCAAAGGGCCATAACAAAAGGCCATATACATGGAATGATCTGGAAACAAAGGCGTCAAGGATGATGGGTGAAGATTCAGCAAAAGAATTGATTTCCCTTGCGAGATCATTTGAAAAGAGAACGTCAGAAGAATATCTGGAGGTAATGAGAAATGTCAAGAATGAGAAATAACGTCAATCTTGGTCCATCTTTCCTCAGAGAACAACTGGGGAAAGGAATTGTTTCAATACCGGGCGTTTATTCTGGAATCTCCGCAATAATTGCAGAAAATGTGGGATTCAAAGCTGCATATCTTTCCGGGTCAGGTGTTGCAGGAATGATGGGGTTGCCTGATCTTGCTATGACAACTCTGGATGAAGTTTCTCTTGAGGCCAGAAAGATCACCAGCATAAGCAAACTTCCATTGATTGTGGACTGCGATACAGGGTTCGGAGAAACGATAAATGTTTCAAGAACAGTCAGGATAATGGAATCATCCGGAGTATCCGCAATTCACCTCGAAGATCAGGTTCTGCCCAAAAAATGTGGGCACCTTTCCGGAAAGGAGGTTATTCCTGTTGAAGATATGAAAAACAAGATTACGGCTGCTGTAGAAGCAAAAAGAAACAAAGATTTTCTCATCATAGCAAGGACTGATGCACGGGCAGTGAATGGTATTGATGATGCCATTCAAAGAGCAAAGGAATATATTTCTGCAGGTGCTGAATGCATTTTTCCGGAAGCAATGCAGTCAATAGATGAATTTACTGAATTCAGGAAAAAAATCAGTGGTTATCTTCTTGCAAATATGACTGAATTTGGAAAAAGCCCTCTCCTATCCACAAGTGAACTTGAAAAAATTGGCTATAATATGGTAATTTTTCCACTGACGGCATTCAGAGGCATACTCAAGACCACTGAAACTATATACAGTGATCTCATGAAAAATGGAAGCCAATCGGGGTTTATAAACGAAATTATGAGCAGGGAACACTTTTATGATCTGATAGGATACCAGGAATACGAGGCTGAAGATTCCAGCCTTGCTAAAAGGAGATCATAAACATGTCAGAAGAAATAATAGTTCCCAAAGGTCTTGCAAATGTTGTTGTTGATACAACATCAATCGCCACTACCGGTGCGTCCGGAAATCTTCTATACAGAGGATACAGGGCAGTTGAACTTGCTGAGAAAAAGAGTTTTGAAGAGGTTGCATATTTAATAATTAATGGCAGGTTGCCGACACAGAATGAGCTTACACCATTTAAGAATGAACTTAATTCCAATATGGTTATAGATGAAAGTGTCCTAAAAATTATGAATATGGTAAAAGAAAAAAACCTGATGAGGAGTATCAGGTCCATGATTTCCCTTTATCCATATAAAATGAATGATGATCAGTCCACTTTCACGCAGATGGAAGCCAAGATGCCTCTTCTGACATCCTATTCAGCGTCCTCAATTAATGGAACTCCAATAAAAACACCTAAAGGAGTGGATTTTTCTCAAAAATTTTATTCACTTATCACAGACAGGGAAAACAAAAACTGGAAGTCTTTTGAAAAGTTAATGATTCTTTACTTAGAGCATGAGTTCAATGCATCAACATTTGCACTCCGGGTTGCAGCATCAACTTTAACAGATCCTGTGTCAGCGGTGACTGCTGCACTCGCAACGTTGAAGGGGCCCCTTCATGGTGGAGCAAATTCAGAAGTTCTTACATACCTTTCCGGAATTGAAAACGAGAAGGATGCAATGAAATTTGTTGAGGGCAAACTGGAAAAGAAGGAAAAAATAATGGGTTTTGGTCACAGGGTATACAAGAAAAGGGATCCAAGAGCATTGTTCGTAAGAGAGGAGTTGAGAAAGATTGCTCCAACTGATCAGAAATTTGTTGCTGCAGAAATGGTTGAAAATTATATGTTTGAGAAAAAAGGGCTTCCAGCAAACGTGGATCTTTACGCTGCAGTCCTGATGGACTACCTTGGAATAAATGAGATGTTCTACCTGCCCGTTTTTGCATGTTCAAGAATATTTGGATGGAATGCGCACTATTTTGAGCAGTTAAGCAATAACAAGATAATAAGACCTGCATCACAGTATATAGGTGAAGAGGAAAGAGAACTCTAAATAATTTCTATTTTTATTTCTTTTCCTTCCCTGTTAAAAGCTTTGAAGTTGCTGAGCGTGAAAGGCTTTCCAACGATTATGTGAATGGGGCCACTGTTTGAGAACATATGGAGGTCCTCCTCCGATGGAATTATTACTCCTGAAGGGTGGGAATGAATCGATCCAACTACAGTAAAATCAATGGGTTTGCTGTACATCCACATTATTGTATGGTTGTCTCCATTGATTGTTCCTGGCAAGATTGCCAGTTCATAAATCACATGGTTTTCTGCCTTTAGAAGTGCACCAAATTCCTTTGGGTATGTATCTTTTGATGCTTCCATTATCATGCTAAGGAGCCTTCTTCTAATTGACCACATCTTTAAGCAACTTCTCCCTTAATTTTGTGTAAAAATCTCTTTTGAACGTAATGAATCTGTAGGGTTTCCCACTTCCTGTAACAGTTATGACATCATCCTTGGAAACAGGTATTTCCACCTGCCCATCCAACACTATAATGCATTCGGTTTCCCTTCCGGTGGCTGTAACTGTGAGAATGGATGTGGATGGCATCACCATTGGCCTTATTCTCAATGTAACAGGTGCAAGGTATGAAACAACCATTGCCCTTGTTTCAGGCATTACTATAGGGCCACCAGCACTTAGTGAATATGAAGTCGAACCTACGGGGGTTGCGACTATTATACCGTCTGCTCTGGTTCTCTCCAGGTATTTTCCATCTATGAAAAGTTTAAAATTTCTCACCTTTGAAATCTCATTCGAGTGAATTAAAACCTCGTTCAAGGCATATCCACTAATTTTTCCATTTAACCTGATTTCGAGCCTCATAAGTTCCGTAAATTTATGTTCTCCCCTCACTATCCTGTAAACGGTATCCTCAACCTTGCCCAATTCGACTTCACTGAGAAATCCAAGTGAACCCATATTTATGCCAAGCATTGCGCCTCTTGCCTTCTGCGCAGCCCTTAGAACGGTACCATCACCACCAACAATAAATAAAATATCTGCCTCAATGTCACTTATGTCACTGAAATCCTTATCCTTAAAAGTCCTTCTAAGATCATTCTCAAAAATTCTTTCCCAATCTTCCGGAATAATTTTGTCTATTCTTTCCACGATATTAGCGCATCTTGGGCAGTCTTTTCTTACTATATATGCTATTTTCATTTGATATCTCCTTTCGAAAGTTCAAGATGTGCAGCTGAAAGTGCTATCATGTTTTTTCTTTTTCTCACATCCAGATCCATGTTCAGTGGATGAAGATTTTCATCCAGCACTATCCCACCAGTTTCTCTCACAAGAATAACTCCAGCTGCAATGTCAACATTTCTCAATTTCTTCTCAGGACCAAGATAGGCCACAAAATCCAGTGATCCATTTGCTAGTAATGACATCTCAACAGAGGCACATCCAAGAATTCTTCTTCTATTTATGCCAGTTTTAAGGAAATCTGGAATAATATCATCCTCAAGTGAATACACAACCGATGCACCAGTCAATTTGGTTGTATTATTCAAATGAACTTCATTTCTGAAAGCCCCCTTGCCCTTTTCAGCCCAAAAATAATTTGATGTAGGAAGATTCATTACGAATCCTTCCTGTATAGAGTCAAAATTCTCGTCCATAATTGCAATTGAAATCGAGTAAGCAGGAATCTGATTTTCAGCGTTATACGTGCCATCAAGTGGATCAATGACTATATTGCTGTCATAATTTCTGTCCGTGAAACCAGTTTCTTCACTCACTATATTGAATGGTAGATCCAGATCATTTATTCTTTCAATTATGACACTTTCACACAAATCATCTAAACGTGAAGTCAAAGTACCATCTGCCCCCATCCCTGTATACCCTATTCTGTCATTTTTATCATTTAGTTTATGTATCTCCTCCATAAGGTATTTTCCGGTCTCTATAAAATTTTTTAAATAAGGCATTAATTAAGAAGTTATATGTAGTTAATAAAATTAGTCGAGAAAAGTTATGCTTTCCAGCAAATGATTGAGCCTTTCAGGTATTCTTTTAAATGCAATGTCAAGTACATCAACAGCATTTAAGGAACCGTCAGTTTCAAAATGAAAAATAAATCTTTTCTCGTCTTCGTTGAATTCCAGAGGCTTCTCATTGATTACTCCGTTCCTTCTTGCCCTGTTAATATAAATCATGAGATCCCTTGCTGGAACATCATCAGTCAGTACAATAGTGTCCTTTGTTTCACGGATCACTAAATTTGGAAACTTCTCTTTGATCAATTCAAACCCGGGATTGTCTGCTTTCTTGATATCATATTCCCTGTGAATCTTGTAACCTACACCGGATGTAACCTGCCATTTGATATGTTCCCTGCCGGTCCCCATATACGCTTCTGCAGTGACTAAAAGAGCCTGATTTGCAGCAAGTTTAACTATTGGGATGTCAGGATCGGTAGGGGTCAAATCAGTGTTACCTGTAAAAGGAAGCAGATCTCTGCTAAACACCTCGGAGGGGCCAGTCTTGTTTATGTTGTATGTAACTGTACACAAGCTACAGCCTTTTCCTTCACATCTGCATGTTTCCCTGAAATTCATTTTCGAATCCGTCTTAATCGGTATAAGTCCAATCCTGTGAGCCACCATTTCATCAAAAAGAGGGAGTGATGAATCAAAAACATTGCCACTGGAATCCCTGATTTGGCCATGCCTAAAGACAATCTTATCGATTGCAAGCTTTGGTATGTCGTTGATCAGTGTTCTCCTGATCATGTTGGCTTCTGCATAGTTGATATTATCAATTTCAAATCTTATGAATCTTTCCTTATTTTCAATAATCCTTATGGTGGGTTCTCCTGTCATCAGACCCTCCTTCCTCTCTTTCCACCCTTCTTTTTTGTTCCATCATGTGGTACTGGAGTGACTTCCTCAATCCTGACGATCTTGAAACCTGCCCTTGAAAGAGCCCTGATTGCAGATTGTGCTCCTGGACCAGGTATCTTTGACCGATTTCCTCCTGGGGCCCTTACCTTTATTATAAGATCTGTAATCTCTTTTTCTCTCAATTTTTCTGAAATTAGATCAGCAGCTTTCATAGCTGCGTATGGACTGGATTCATCCCTGTCATTTTTAACAACCATTCCGCCGGTTGCTTTTGCCAGTGTTTCAGCACCTGTCTGATCTGTGACTACAATTATGGTGTTATTCTGCGATGAGTAAATATGTGCTATACCAGTTTTATTCATTTTGTTTCGCCTCTTCTTCCTTTGGAACATTTGCTTTGTTTACATCAACTTCTTCCTTTTCTACTGATCCTTCTATTAATTTTCTTACAGGATGAAGATCATCTGAAAATGGGGATTTTTCTGTATATGTGATTGAATCTTCTTCGAATGACTCTACCATAAGACTTGGAACAGTTACCCTTCTACCGTTTAAAAGAATGTGGCCATGCGTGATCATCTGTCTTGCCTGACCAATAGTCAGTGCAAGATTCTTTCTGAAAACTATGGTCTGAAGCCGCCTCTCAAGAACATTCTCCATACTCAAAGTGAGAATATCATCGAGCGATGAGGTTCCCGTAATAATTTTATATCTATTAAGTCTTGCAAGAAGCAGATTCAATTGCTTTACTGCAACCGGATCATTAATTCTGATCTTTGCCTGAAGGTTTCTGGCCTGTGATCTTATTGAATCAAGAGTCGCTTGGCTTTTCCACAATTCCTTTTTATTCTTGAGCCCATAAGTGTTCATTATCACTCTTTCATTGTCAATCCTGGTTTTTTCCCAGGGATGTCGTGGTGTAGAATAAGTTTTTTTAGGAAATTTTGGGTCTCCCATTATTTCACTTCCTTCTTTCTCTGAACACCCACAGAAAGTCCTTTCCTGCCATTGCTTCTAGTTCTCTGTCCTCTGACCTTGTGGCGTCCTTCATGTCTTATTCCCCTGTATGATCTCATTTTCTTCATGGCGTTGATGTTGTCCTGTATCTGAATATCGAGGTCATTGGTAACAAGGTTCATGTTTTTCCCTGTAACTGGGTCAAATCTGTTGTTAAGCATCCAGGCAGGTACATCCACATATTCTTGAGATTCTACAAAATCCCTGATTTCCTGTATCTCTTCTTCAGACAGATTCCCCATCTTTTTTTCCGGGTCAATCTGAAGTTTTTTTATTATGGTTTCAGATAACCTTGTACCAATCCCCTTGAGGTCAGACATTGCCAGGACTACATTTTTTTCGCCGTTAAGGTCTTTGCTTGCTATTCTCACTATATACTGAAAGTCTTCTTTCTTATCTTTTTCGGCCATTATTTCACCGTCCTTTGACATGTGTTGCATGTCAATCTATGAGGTTCGGGTTTATCGTTAAAATATATATATTCTTTTTGCAAAGAATCAAATTTATGGTATTGGATTACACACAAAATTTGAATATTAATTCATTTTTTTATATGAATTATATAGAATATAAATAAAATTGGAAATGAATCTTACGGCATAGATCTTTGCAATAAATCTCTTACATTATCTGGTATAGGTACCTTTTTGAGTGTTGAATCAATCCATACAAGCACAATTTTCCCGGTTGAATAGACAACATCACTTTTGGTATCCCTTACTTGATGTGAAAAAACACAGTGTGTTTTACCCGTTTCAGAAATCCATGAAACAATTTCTGGATGATCTTCAAAATGGAGTGGTGCCTTAAAATCTATTTCAGTGTATTTTACGACAAATTGAACTTCATTTGAATCGAATCCATTAAGAACTTCTCTGAAAAAAGCAATTCTTCCAAGTTCGAAATATGTCAGATGGTTGGCATTATTAACATGGTTTAATCCATCTAAATCTCCAAATCTCATCTGTATTGGAATTCTGTGTAATTTTTTTTCATCAAACATGTTTGGTAATAATATTCATGTTTACATTATTTTCCTTGCACGATTCAAAATAGAGATACTGTACATGATTTGCCGTAAATTCTACAAGGCCTGTTAAAAATCACAATCTACCTCCAAGCTTATACACTTTCTCCAAGTGGTCCATTCCTCATTTTATCAATCATTATTGTCACAACAAGTCTCTAAAGAGACTGAACAGATGGAAATGCACCCACCCTCATTCCTATCCTCTTCCTTAACATTGTTGAGAAGCCATTCCAACGGTTTTTTCTTTCAATCCTTGCTGTCCTGAAGAAAACTACTTATTATTCCTTTCATTACATCTAATTGGCCCTGCATATTATCGCCTCTTCAAATCTGAATTATGCAGGGTCTCTTCAATTTTACATCGGATTCAATACACTTTCTATGAAAATTTATAAAGTATTTATATTACAATTATATATTCAAAAATGAAGTATTCATTTTCTACCAGCATAAATTTTCCCATGCCTCCTCCCGTAGTAACTGAGTTGGTATCCAACCCATGGCTTTTTTTTAACCCGACTGGTCACGTTACAGTTCTGAAGAAAATAACCGATGAAAAGTGGGATATCTGCTTTAATCCTCATGTTGATCAGTCTAAGGGAATTACCTTTTATGGAGTTTTAGATGGCCCCACAAAAAAAGGTGGTGACATTATTTATAATGCTAATTCAGCTGCAGATGAAATTAAAATGGCGCTGAAGGCAAGTTTCAGAACTATTTCGACAGGCACTTCTCTGGAACTTTCTTGGGATGTAGAGACGAATTACCCATTTTTTGATAAATTTAAAGGTGAAAATTTCTCTCTCACGCCTGAACATATTATAAAGAGGCATCTTGTTGACAGGATACCTGAGTTATTAAATATAATAAGCTACAAAGAACAGGGGAGAGAATTCCTGCTGGAAACTTCGAATCTGTCAGGGGCTCAGGCCATACCATACGTTAAGACCAAAGCTCGTGATATTAAAAACTGTATAGTTATTGGAACATCAAAAACAATGAAGTTTACTATTATCGTTTCTAATGAACAGTTTGATAATATTCAGGCTGAATCAGGAAACACTCAGACTTTTGGTGGAGAGGCGATCCTTGAGATACTTAACAATACGGATATATTCTTCATAGGAATATATGATGTTTCAGCTTCAAATCAGGTCAGGGAACTTGCTGAAAAGCAATATGAGAAAACCTTAGCCATTTGAACAAAATTATTACATTTTAACCATTTCAAAATTAAATCAACACTTGATTTCATTTCTTTAAAAGTGTAAGCACAAGCAGAAAGTTTAAAATTGTTAGTCATATTCAGAAAATAATTGGGGCTGTAGCTTAGCTAGGTAGAGCGCCTGGCTCATAACCAGGTGGTCATTGGTTCGAATCCGATCAGCCCCATATTCAACCATGTTCTATCTTTTATAAACTAAATTTCAACAATTTTAAAATGGAAAAAATGTTTTTACCAGATATTAATTCTTTTAAACTTTGTGCCTTCTTCTGGAATATATGAGCAATTAAACGCACTGCTGAATCCCTCATGCATATATGCAGGTATAGAACCTCTGAACATATCCGGGGAATGTGGATCACTGGTGATTAAAAGCTTCACAAATTCATTCCTCATATTATTTTTCCAGAGTTGTGAAAACGATATAAAGAATCTCTGTTCTGGTGTTAATCCGTCTATTAGACCTGGTCTTCCATCTCTATTGAATTTTCTTTGAAGTGCTTCATAAGCTATACTTAAACCACCAATATCAGCGATATTTTCGCCCAAAGTAAGTTTTCCATTTACCTTCATTCCTGGCAGAGGTTCAAGGCTGCTGTATAATACATCAATCTCAGTTGCAAGTGATGTAAACATTTCTTTGTCTTTGTCTGACCACCAGTTCACCATATTTCCGTTCTCGTCGTATAGTCTGCCCTGATCATCAAAACCATGCGTAATTTCATGTCCAATAACAGCACCCATTGAGCCATAATTGATTGCATCATCCATCTCAGGATCGAATCCCGGAGGTTGAAGAATGCCTGCAGGAAAAACGATCTCATTATCTGTTGGTGAAAAATAAGCATTAACTGTCGGGGGACTCATATACCATTCATTGCGATCTACATTGCTGCCTACCCTGGACATCTGTCTGTTGACTTCAAATTGTATAGCTCTGAATATATTTCCAACATAATCATCACTTCTTATGACCAAAGAATCATAATTCCTAAACTTGTCTGGATGTCCTATTTTTGCCCTGAATCTTGAGAATTTCAGCAACGCTTTATTCCTCGTTTCTTCACCCATCCATGGAAGATTTGAAAGCCTGTCCTTAAAAGTTTCAATAATATCAGTAACCATTATGTTAGCCCGTTCTCTGGCTTCGTTTCCGAAATGCCTGTGAACAAAGATTTCACCAAGAGCTTCACCCATGCACCCATCTATTATTCTAACGGTATTTTTCCATCTTTTCTCTTTTTTGACCTTTCCCATCAACTTTTTTCCAAAGAAATCAAAATTTTCATCCTCTGCCTCTGAATGAAGGAATGGGGAAACAAATCTCAACAAGTTCCACATGAGATAATTTTTAAGTTCCTCCACAGCATGTTTGTCAAGAATATCAGAAATATGTTGAATTGCTTCGGGTTGACCTATTATAATGTACTCAGGCATAGGTACATTGAGTTTATTCATATATTCATCGAGACGAATGCTTTGGTAACTGTTTAAAACTTTATTTGTCTCAACTCTGTTATAATTTTTCTCTTCATCTCTGAGATCTGCCTTTGATCTGTGTATTTTAGCAATGCTTGTTTCAATAGAAATTAAGTTCTCAGCTATTTTTTCAGATTCTTTCTTATCATACCCATACATGACGAACATATTTGTTATATGTTTTTGATAGTCTTTCTTAAGAGATGAAAAAGTTTCAGATAAATAATATTCTCTGTCAGGAAGTGTCAGGCCACCCTGTTCAAGATAGAAAGCATATATGGAACTGTTCTTTTTATCAGGAGCCGACTCAGATGTAAAAAAACATTGGATTCCCATGCCATGCAATTCAATATATTTTTCCAAAAGTTCTTCTCTTGAAGAAATGCTTTCTATTGAAGTCATCATTTTTGCAATGGGTTTAAACTTCAATTCCTCAATTTTATCGATGTTCATTGCAGATGTGTAGAAATCTCCAAGCTTTATTCCATTTGAATCTTTAATTATACCAGAGGCGCAATCCTCAAGAATTTTTCCAAGAAGATACTTATTTATTTCACTCATCTGTGAAAATGTACCAAAACTACTCTTATCATCAGGTATAGGATTTTGCTCCAACCATGAGTTGTTGCAATATCTATAAAAATCAGTGCAGGGATTAATGGATTTATCCATGAAAGAAGTTGAAAATTTAAGTGGTTTAAGGTCTCCGTCTACCATTCTACCATCCTTAGTATCTTTATCATTCATATCTTTTGATTGCCTTATGCTATTAATTTTTATCTTAATAAGTAATTGAAAAATTTTATGGAAAAAATGAAATGTTTATAGTTTGAAGGCTAATCATAAACCATGATACACCAACAATTAAAATCAGTTTCAAACGTTCTTATAGGTTTAGATACCAATGATGGTGCAGGAGTAAAA
>JAKAWU010000031.1 GCA_021816965.1 Thermoplasmata archaeon
ACAGGAAACACACAATTCTCGATACAGGAGACTTATGCATTGCAGGATGGTATCATAATCACTGCTGGAAGGGGTGTCACATATGTGACTGTAAACCCATTACCAATCGCAATAAGTAATACTTCGAATGGTAAACTAGCGCTAAGCTCAATAGGTTACAATTTTGCCATGGCAAGATCGGTGGCTACATCCATTAGTGGGTATGGCTCAACAATAGTATCTGCCACCATGGAAAATCAATCTCTTACAAACTACACCGTGGGAAATAATTATGTGATTGGAACAGTATTTGCAAAGGTCTTGAATATAACTCTCTCTAGCTATAATTACACCATAAATTCAACATTCTCAAAATATTGGGCCAACACATTTTTCGTTGAATTAGTTGGAAATAGTCAAACTGAAAATTACACGAATTTCAGCGTCTTCAGCAACTTCAATTTCCTTTTAAACGGAAACACTGAGATAGTTTCAATATCGCATCCAGTAACCCTCAGCACAATAAGTATAAAGTCGGTTGGAGTTCAAATAAACTCAATGTAAAAATATTATTTTTTATTTTTTAGGGATGCCCAGTTATCTCTCATTTTTTGATAAATCTCTAGATATTCAAGCCCTTTTTTAACTCCATTTTCAATATCTGGCCCGTTGACTTTGCTGATAATTCTTCTGATCTCTTCTTCATGATCCAGGCCAATAATTCCTGCACCTACTGTTATGAGATATCCTGCATAGGGGCTTGCCTCAAAGAACTTTCGTAGAACGTTCACAGCCTCTTCAAGGTTGTTGAGCATAAATGTTCTTGCATGTTCATTCATGCACAGGGCAGTGTAAGCAGTTATGGACTCTTGTTTCTTTAGCTCCTGTTCTCTGACCATCCGGAATATCTCCCTGTAATTTTCCTCACCCTTTACATGGCACATGCCATAGATCAATTTCGTTATGTCAGAATCACTGGTTGCTATTTTTATAAGATCTATATATAAGGATAAATCCGAAACGAAATGTGATTTAGCAAGAGAAACCGCCAATCTCTCATCTGGTTCTATCTTATAGAAATGCTCAAATTTCACAGAAATTTCTTTTGCAAATGTTTCATCCAATATTGCAAGTCTCTCTTTGATCGAATTTCTCATCATAGTCGTGTTCATATCTTCTTCTGCATTTTTCTCCCCAAGTAAAATTCTCATCCGGTGAAGGTATTTTACTGCATTTACCTTAAATTTCTCATCCTCTGGAACTATGGAATTAATTGTTCCAATATCTGTAGTGATAAGATTCATAGAAGGGCTGAATGGCTTGTCGCATGCAATATTTATTATATTCAGGTAATCATCTGCACTCAGTTTTCCCTGTATAAGGAACATGTATGCACTCTTAACAAGATCACTCCTGTCCAGATCAGAATATCTTGAAATTACGCTTTCAAGATTTCTGTAATAGGAATCATCGTAGGATGTCAGGAAAAAACCAGATGCGTCAGCATTTAGCTTCACAAACCCTTCCAATGGAATAATCATTTCTTCACTATCCATGAGAACTCTTTCTTCTCCTTTTTCTTTCCTTATGATTATTGGCACAGGGAGCAATTCACCTTTCATGTTTCCTTTTAGCAAAAATCTCTCCTGCCTGAGTTTAATTCCATTTTCTTTCTGTTCAACAGAAATTACGGGAAATCCCTGTTTTTTGATCCATTCAAGTGCAATTTTAACAACTGGCTTACCTGAAGCTTTTTCTATGTGTTCCCAGAGCTGATATCCCTCCGCATTCCCATATTTGAATTCCTTCAGGTAGTCAGAAACTCCTTTAAGGAATTTTTCCTTTCCAACAAAATTATACATCATTCTCAGAAGGGCACTTCCTTTACCATAGCTGATACCATCGAATATCTGCTCTATTTCTTCAGGTTCCTTTACTTTCGCTTCTATAGGATGAGAATTCATGAGACAATCTTCGCTGAGAGCCCATTCATACTCTTTCCTATAAAATGATTTCCAAACATCCATTTCCGGGTAAATGCTATCAACACACAGAAAAGATGTGAACGTTGCGAAACTTTCATTCAGCCAGATATCGTCCCACCACTTCATCGTTACAAGATTTCCAAACCACATGTGTGCTATTTCATGTGCAATAGTAGTTGCAATCCACGTCTTTCTTTCAGCATCGGTTGATTCATTGACAAGCAATCCCTCTTCCCTGAAAGTGATGGCTCCCCAATTTTCCATAGCTCCTGCCGCAAATTCTGGTACTGAAATCAGATGCATTTTAGGAAGGGGATATTCAATTTCAAAGACCTTCTCATAGAATTCAATGCTTTTTGCAGCAGTCTCGAGGGGAAAATCATTGCTTTTTAACGCGTTCCCTGGCACAGTTAGGATAATGTCTACATTTCGGTATTTCAGGGTTTTGCTCGTAAATTTCCCTATGCCAAGGTATAGCAAATATGATGACATTCGTGGGGTATCATCGAACGTGATCTCCTTTGTGTTTCCAGACAACTTTTCATTCTTGGCTGGCATGTTTGAAATAGCTTCAAATGCTGAATTGATCTTGACTGTAAGTGAAAACACTGCCTTGATTGCTGGTGTGTCAAAACAGGGAATCATTTCTCTTGCGGAATTGGAAGCAAATTGGGTGGAAAGCATATCTTCCTCTCCGAATCCGGCATGATAAAGACCTTGCAATCCTTCAGATACTCTACCTCTATATTCTATAAAAATTATTCCGCTTTCCGGTATAGGTTCTTCGATATGTAATTTCCATCGATTCCTGTCATGGTGGAATTTGTACTGTTTATTCTCGATATTCAATGATTCAATCACCATATCTTTTGCATCAAGGATAAGTTCTTCATTCTTCCCAGAATATTCAATGAAAATTTTTCCTTTAAAAGTTTCAAAATTTTCAAATAGATCAAGTTGTATTGTGTATTTCTCCACAAGTAGCGACATACAGAAGAATAATCCTTACCTTTATAATCGTTTCTTATGAAAAACAATATTTCTCGCTTGATTCTTGTTATAACGATATTTCAACGATAATACAACGTTGACACAATATCGAACGAGTTAAGGGATAGAGAGAATGAATGAACGCAGGCATTGTCACATTCCAAGAAATTTTACCGAAAATAACATTATGGTCCATTATTCACGTAAATTGCGACAATATATATATAAGGAAGATAATTCATATATAACAAGAGTTAAATCTTGTAAGGTGAACGAGATGGAAAACTCAAAAAGGATCATGCGAATATTTGGGAAATTTTCGGACATAGTGCACATCAGGATATTTGGAACCTTCGTGACAGTTGGAATGGTATTGCTATTAGTAGCAGGAATTTCCGTCGCTGCTGTCTTCGTTGTGTATGAATATCCTACATCGACAACCGGCACAAGCGCAAAAATCTATCTGCAAGAAGGACCAAATTACGTTACAGCATCCGGATTAGGATTGGTTTCCGGAGGTGCATAGCTCAGTTCCACTTCAGGTAGCGGCACAACACTTGGTATCAATACTGTTTCGGGCTCGCAGTCAGTTTATTTACTGAATGTGTTAGAAGTTGTCAACATTTCTTCTGGAATAACAGGGCATGTCTACCTCTACATAAATGGCACACTTCCAAGTGGTGTAACTTTGTACTTTGACAATACGACACAAATGGCCTTTTCAGGTACAAATACCGGAACCTATTCAATTGTTCAGGGTACAGGAACGGGCAATGGCACATTAGTTGGAGGTGTTTCTGCATTCAGTGCCAAGATTCCTCTGACGAAGACCTTTACAGTTTATCTGTCCTTTGTGTTGACTGGTGCTGCTGTTGGCTCAGGAACTCTGTATTTGCAAACTAGCATAGGATAAGGGTAAGATGAGAATGAGGGGAAACCATCTTATTCTCAAAATTTTTTCAACCATGATGATAATTGGCATCACGGTTTTAGCAATATCTTCTGTATCATTTGCCTTGATAGTGTTTGTGAGTGATTATCCAACTTCTTCTACATCTCTGAATCCGGTTGTTTTCTTAAACGAAGGGCCAAGTTATTCGAATCAAAAAACTTTGGGATTAGTGTCAACATCAGAAACTGGATCTCCTCCCAATATAGTTAACGGAACGATAATCTACATTAACAACACTGCACCTATTCTCGCTACCCTGGAAACAAATAACACGTTATCCACAAACGTAAATTTATGGATAAACGGTACACTTCCATCTGGAGTCACTATATGTAACAGTTCATCTAGTGTAACTCTTGGAAATTATATACCCGGAACAAGGATAATTCTCAAACCCGGTTCTCCTGATCAATACTTTGGCTTTGGTGTGACAACAATCTCTCCGATAACTTTTACTCTATTTTTTGATTATCAATTTTCACCAGGAATCAGCGTAACTTACAGTTATCCAATCTATGTCAATGAATGATCCAAACTGATCTCATTTAATCCTTTGATGGTTAAATCATTAAGTCAGGCACTACAAGCCAGATCGTGTGGAATGGTCAAGGAGTATTGGTATATATTCACTCAACTTCTGGTTTCCATATCTATCCCTCCTGCTGGATCGACACTAATACATCTAAACGCTCATTCAAATTTACCCATATTCGGCCATTGAATATTTCCCACCTCCTGCATATTCATGCTGGAGATGGTAAATGCGCTTACAGCGAAGGATTGGCTTATGTATAAGGCTATGAGGGAACAGGGAATAAGCATTTTCAATACAAGACAGAAATCGAAATGGAGATACCAAGCAAGTATGAAACAAGAGAGGAAGAGGAATAAGTTCAGTTTCCATCAGCAAGGCAGTTTATTTAATCACATATTCCAAAAAATCATTCCGTAGTGTTAAAATGGAAAGGTTGAAATGAACGGTGTGGAAGGAAGTACATTGAATTTTATAATTATGGACTGGAGGGGAATTGAACCCCTGGCCTCTTCCATGCCAAGGAAGCGATCTACCGCTGATCTACCAGCCCTCTTCAGCGAAATGGTATAACTATATAATATTTTAACTGTTTTAACCCCCGGTGTCCTTTGACACGAAGAAGGGTATGAACATATATGATTAATATTGGACTTTTTCCGCCATACCTGATTACTTTTATATTGGAGAGAGTAAGGTATAACGCATTGTATTATATTGGATGAAAATATAGACTATAAATAAGATGAGATGCCACACACAATAAAACTTATTTACGAAAGTATATTAGTTATGATGTGTGTGTTGAGGTTAAGTTTTCGATTTATTTCTGGTGAGGTAAAATGGGGATAAAAGTAAGTGACAGGGAAAATGAAAAAAGAAAAGGGAAAAAGAAGAAGGTGAGAACAACCCGTCAAGAACCAGAGAAATCTATAGAACTTCCTGATACTAGCGAATCAAAATCTAAAGCTCCAAGTTCTGGAAGGGATGAAGATGTTGAGAATATACCTGTAAGAAAGAGAGCAAAAATAGCCTATGTTAACGAAGATACGAAGAGAAAGAAAAAAAATAAAAGGAAAAAGGGAGACTATGTTGACGTACCTCTGGAGTTAAATGCTGTAAAAGAGAAGATTTCTGAATTATCTAATACTACAAATGATACAGATCCTCAAAATAGCAACCAGAAATTACAGTATATTCCAACGAATGAATCTCAAAAGCCTCAACCTACTAAATCACCAGATGTAATCAATGTATCTGACACACCAATTGTTCAAAAGGAAGAATCAAAAGATGCAATAGGAGACGAGAATAAGAATATCACACCATCCGAACCCATGAGAAGAAGGGCCAAAATTGTCAAGGTAGATAATGAAAGGAAGAAGCGACAGGGCAAGTCACGTTTCTCAAAAAAGAAGAAAGATTCCAAATCCTCAGATTCATCCGAAGGAATTGATGCCAGGTACGAAATGGAAGTACTTAAATCAATAAAAAAGAAGAAAAAATCTAACCTGGCAGAGGAAGCAAGGAAAAGAATTGAAATTGCAAGGGAAATAACACTACCTAAAAACATTGAATCAATTGAGAAGTACAACCTCATCCCTGGAATGGTTAATGTTGAGATCATATGGAACAAAGATATGCTTGAATCCATATATGTGGTTACAGAACCTGAACTCGAGTTCGAGGAGTCTCAATTTCTTGCAAGAATAGAGGCAGATATGGAACAGGTAATAAGAAGCCTTAAAACACTCCCGGATGATCTTTCCCAGATCAGTATAGAGAAAATAGCTTCCAATTATCTAACAGGCAGAAAATCAGTTTACTCTTTAAAGGCAATAGAGAACCTGAAATATTACATCAAGCGTGATTATGAAGGGTATGGACCATTGGATGCAATAATCAGGGATCCAATGGTGGAAGATATATCATGTAATGGTGTTGGGGTGCCAATTTTCATTGAACATAAGATACATGGTTCACTGAAGACAAATATAGTATTCGAAACAGATGAGCAACTTGATTCTTACGTGGTCAGGCTTGCACAACTATGTGGCAAAGAGGTATCTATGAATGAGCCCATTGTGGATGGAACATTTCCGCATGGCCACAGGATACAGATGACATATGGAAAGGAAATATCATCAAAGGGATCTTCATTCACATTCAGGCTTTTCAGGGAAACTCCATTCACACCAATCGAGCTTGTAAAATATGGTGCAGCTACGGCCGAAGTTGTAACATATCTGTGGTTCGCAGTTGAAAATCTTAAGTCTTCAATTATAGCAGGAGTACCGGGTGTGGGAAAAACTTCCACAATAAATGCAATGCTTATGTTCGCTCCACCAAACACAAAGATCTTCAGCATTGAGGAAACAAGGGAAATTAACATCTTTCACCAGAACTGGGTTGCCACATCCACAAGGGAAAGCATATATTCCTCCGGAATGGACTCAAAGAATCCTCCAATAGGTATGTTTGAGCTTGTAAGGATGGCTATGAGACAGAGGCCCACTTACATAGTTCTTGGAGAGATAAGGGGAAGGGAATCATATTCACTCTTCCAGGCCATCTCTACTGGGCACACAGCATATTCCACCATACATGCAGATTCAATGGAAACCCTCATAAACAGGCTGGAATCTAACCCTCTGAATATTCCAAGGGTTCTTATCAGTTCACTTGATTTTGTATTATTCAACAAATTCATAAGAATAGGGAGCAGAAGCATGAGGAAAATTACTGAAATAGATGAAATTATGGGAATAGATACGGAATCAGGTGAGATTCTTTACAACAGGGTTTTCAACTTTGATTACGGTGAGAACAGGCAGGTTTATTCCCAGTACAGCAAATTATTAAAAGAAGTAAAGGAATCCAAGCAGATGTCAGATGCAGATTTTCAGAAGGAATTCGACCAGAGAAAGAAACTTATTGAGAATATGGTAGAGAACAATATAAATGATTATGAGAGAATTACAAAAGTGGTAAACATATTCTACAAGGACAAAGAATCGGCTTTCAAACTATCGGGTGGACAGATATGATGAAAAGAAGAGAATCTTATACTGCAATAACGACAGAGAATAAGAAAGAGAAGAAATCGAAGAAATCAAAAAATTCTATGATCATACCCGCACCTACAGCCTTCGATAACGTTTCACGTAGGTTTTTCGGTAATCTACTTGAAAAATATGCAGACATGAGTGGAATTGAACTGGATCTACAGAAAGCGAAAATGCCTATTACTGCAATAAACTATCTTTCTAAAGGCATTTTTGGAGGTATAATTTTCACTGTTGTATCTCTTATTGTAGTAAACATAGTCACTTTCCTGTTTCCAGCATATACTGTTATGTTCTTTGCGTTCTGGTTCATGGGCGTTGTAATATATTTCGTAATGCTTGCAGAATATCCAAACTCCGTGGCGGGAAGCAGAAGGAAGAAGATAGATGCGGTATTGCCCCTTGCAATGGGTTACATTGCCACAATGGCATCAGCCGACATGCCTCTAGACAATATTATATCTGAACTTTCATCAAGTAAGGAATACAATGAACTTGCAAGGGAAGCCAAGGGAATATCTGTTTCCACAAAACTTTTTGGAAAAGATATAATCACTGCTATAAAGGAGGGTGCAAGTTACACACCATCTCAGAGATTCTCAGAATTTCTTCAGGGAATTATCACAACCATGACCTCCGGGGGAGATCTGAAGGAATATTTCAAGCAGAAAGCGTTTCAGTACCAGACTGAACTGAGCACTCTTATCAAGAGAAACACTGAGTCACTTTCGGTACTTGCAGAAAGTTACATCATTGTGGGCGTTATGTTTCCACTCATCCTGATGGTTATCATTGGAACAGTCACATCAGTCATACCCGGGGAAGGTTCTCTCACAGTAGTGGTGCTTTACATTATCGTTGGAGTTATCATACCCGTCATTGCGGTAATGTTTGCACTTATATTGAGCAGCACCATAGGAGAGGTGAAACTATGAAATATGATTTCTTAGGTTTAGAATTAAAATATTTGGCACTCACTGGGTCTTCAGTTGTCACTGCGATCTTCATTATAATCGTCTATTTTGGCCATCTTCCCATAGATTACCTTTCTATTCTCTCAGTTTCACTGGTAGTCATCATGATACCATTTGGACTTGCAGACTTTGCTGAGGTCAAGAGAAAAGAAAATGCTGAGAAAAGACTGCCAGATTTCTTAAGGGATCTTGCAGGACACACTAATTTTGGAACGCCTATGTCAGAGGCAATTCTCAGGAGTGCTGAGGTAAACTACGGCCCCCTGTCAGAAGAGGTTGAGCATGTGGCAGGCATGATAAAACTTGGCATTCCAGTTGAAATTGCACTCGAAGATTTTGGTTCAATGATCAAGTCAGACACAATTAAAAAGGTGGGAGCGATCATAAAGAAAGCAAGTCAGTCAGGTAGCAACACTTCCGATGTCATATCGATCATATCAAGTTTTACAACCCAGACATATCTTATGAGAGAGAGCAGGTTTGCAGACATGAGAAGTTTCTCAACAACCCTTTCCGTTTCTTTTGGTGTGTTTCTCTTCGTCATCATAATGCTTGACCTTTTCTTCTTCCCGCAGATAGCATCCCAGACAGGTGGAGGATCGACAGGCACATTGAATATATCATCCGGATCTTTCCAGCTCATAGAAAAGATATTCAGTCTTGGTATTGTGGTGCAGAGCGTTGCCAGCGGACTCATTTCTGGAGTGTTCAGAGATGGAAGGTTGGTATCCGGGTCACTCATATCGGGGATCCTTGTGATTGTAAGCATAGTGGTTTTGAGCGTAGTTGGGGTGATGTGAATTGGCATTGTTTACCAAGTCTAAGAAAAAAAGTGCGGTAGGGAAACAGGTTGTATCAAGACTCAGGTACCCGAAAAGAACAAGCGATGATAGATTCTTTCAGGAAATAATTCCCGGAAGAGTATTCTCCAGAGTTTACTTTGATAGGTCAACTTACATTTTCAAGTATGAGGTGGATGAGCCTACCCTGAAAGATAAAACAATGAAGATCTATGCAAAACTCAGAAACGAATTCCTGAAAAAGATAACTGATCCAGAAAACAAACTGTTAAGGGAGATCAGGAAAGAGGAAGTAGCCGCAGATCTCATTAAAAACATAAAGGCCCTGGGAACATTTACCTGGGATGAGGTAGAATCCATCACATACTACGTGGAGAGAGATATACTTGGATTTGGAAAAATAGATCCATTGATGAAAGATCCAAACATAGAGGATATTTCCTGTGATATGCCGAATGCACCTGTATTCATTTTCCACAAATCATTCGGATATATTCCTACAAATATCATATATGAGGAAGAGGATTTGAACACATTCATAAAGAAAATGCTCCAGGACGTTGGAAGGCATATTTCCATTTCAAACCCTATAGTCGATGCCACACTTGCCGACGGTTCAAGAATATCCTGCTCCATAGGCAGGTACATCACCAACAAGGGGTCATCATTCACCATAAGAAAATTCAAGGAAGAGCCCATGACTCCACTTGACCTCATAAAGAGGAATCTTGGAATTCCCAAAGTTTTTGCATATCTCTGGACTCTGACGGAATACGGTGGAAACATTATGGTCGTGGGCGGAACTGCCACTGGAAAAACAACCCTTATGAATGCAATTCTTCTTTTCATACCCTCACAGAAGAAAATAGTATCCATAGAAGATACCAGGGAAATTAACCTCATTCATGAGAACTGGGTACCAATGACTACAAGACCCGGGTTTGGACAGCTGAACAGGGACACCGGAAAGAGAAGCGGTGAAATTGACATGTTCGATCTCCTAACCATAACCATGAGGCAGAGGCCGAATTATGTAGTAGTTGGAGAGGTGAGAGGTGCTGAAGCATTCACACTTTTCCAGGCCATGTCTATAGGAAGATATGTTTTCGGCACTTTTCATGCAGATGATATAGGAACTTTCATTCACAGAATGGAATCAAAGCCAATCAATGTCCCCAGGAATATGCTTCTGACACTGGACGTGGTCATAATCCTCCAGAATGTGACGGACGAAAGGGGTTCCAGGAGGCGAATAAAGACCGTCTCAGAAATTGCAGGGCAGGACGAAATATCCAAGGATGTGGTTGTGAATAACGCTTTCAATCTCAATAACATGTCTGATATACAGGAATATTCAGGTTTCAGTTATGCACTGAAAAGAATATCGGAGAAAGAGGGTAAGAGTGAGTCTGAATTGGAGAAGGAAGTTGATATCAGAACAGAGGTCCTTGAGAAAATGATTGAGCATGAAGTTACCAACTACAAAGATTTTGTCAGGGTTGTGAACCTTTTCTACAGAAACAGGAATCAGGTGTTTCAGGCGCTTGAAATGGAAGGCTGGATTGAAGAGGAATCACCTGAAGCCTGATCCACAGACCTGCTTTTATGATCAGAAACCTGTGGCAGGAGCTTTCCTGCAGCATATGGTGTGTATAAGGTCTGCATGAGCATTGAAAGGAGCACAATGAAGATGACATATGCCTCTATAATGCTACCCCATCTAAGCAGTAGTGAATTTCCTGAAATATACCCTATGGCAAGAGGTACAGAGGACTGAACAACGGATACAACACCCCTGGGGCCTGAGAGTGCTATGAACAATTTTGTTTTGAATTTCATATTCCTGCTGCTTTTAGGTATTGAAAGTGATGCAAATACCGCAGTTGGACGCGTTACAAACATTATGAATACTGTCAGTATCAGCCCCCCAATAAAATACCTGTAAAAGTCTCCTATGGTCACCAGGGCCCCCACAAGGATGAATATAATTCCCTGCGCAAGGAATGAAAGATTTTCCTGAAAATTTGCCTCCCTTGCCCAGAATATGCTCCTGTCTGTATAATTACCAACTACTGCACCTGTTCCTATAATTGCAGGGAATGGAGTTATTCCGATACCATAGAAAATCGTGAGCTCAAACAGGACCACTCCAAGCAACAGTCCCACAATCAGGTTCTCAAAATCAAGAAGTTTGTTCAGGTAGATTATGATGAATCCAAGGGAAACACCCACCACAGAGGGGACTATGATTTGAATCAGGAGATATACCGGGATTGCCGGCATAAGACCAACAATCCCGTCAAGGTAGTTGAATATTGTAGAATACTGGGAATATGGATAGATGAGTGTGATCATGAGTGTTACTAGAATTATGGCAAGAGGATCATTGAAGAGACTTTCGCCAATCAGTGTTCCGCTGTAATTGTCACTTATCTTAATCTTCTTGAACAGGGGAAGGAGCGTTGATGGGTCAGTGGGTGATATTATTGATCCGAACAACAAGCCAATTATGAGTGGTGCTCCAGTGTAATACGAGAAGAAAAGTCCTGCCATAACTGCAGTCATAATCATTCCCACAGAGTTCAGTGATATGATGCTCCCTGTGAATCTTTTCAGAACCCTGAAATTGATGTTGTGTGATTCATAATACAGAATTATCACAAGTCCCAGTATTCCCATTCCAAAGGTCGCGAAATTATCCATCAAATTTGTTGCAAAACTCAACTTTATTATGCCTGCAATGGGCCCGAAAAGAAGTCCAAAACCAATAAGAATTGGTATTTCCACAAGAGAGACTTTTCTTGCAATTGGTATTGAAAATGCTGCTATTATCAGAAGTAAACTGATCTGTATAAACTCAGAGTTACCCAAGGCAACCATGAGTCTAATCCTCCAAGGGTACAGGCATCTTTCTTTTGTGTTTACTGTTGTTGAAGAGTTTCATCACGTGTCTTCCGACAGGCGTTTCCGGAAATGTTCCATTTGTCTTGAAGTGGGAAATGGCATCATCTATCTCCACATAAGTAAATCCAAAATCACTTTCATCTGTCTGTCCGTCCCAGAGCCCAGCAGTGGGAGCTTTACTAATAATATGTTCAGGAACTCCAACTTCTTGAGACATCTTCCTCACCTCAGTTTTTGTGAGTGATACTATGGGTTCTATATCACACGCACCGTCGCCAAATTTAGTATAATAGCCTGTGACATATTCTGAATAATTTGTAGTTCCGACAACAATTCCATTCAGGCTGTTCGAAAAATAATACAGAATGGTCATCCTTATCCTGGATTTCAGATTTCCGAGATTCTCTTTAGTTCCTTCAGGAAATAACTCCCTCATAGACTTGATCACTTTATCCATGTTAACGATTTTTATAGATATTCCTGACGCTTTTTCGAGGGCCTTAACATCTTCAAAATCAGATTTTGGTGTATCAGAATCAGGAATGAAATAAGCATGAATATTCTCTTTCAAGATTGATCTTGAAAGAATCATCAAAATCAGTGCACTATCTATTCCTCCACTGATACCTACAATTGCGGGTTTATCTTCAAGGGATTTAATTAAAAATTCTCTTATATTATCAGGTGTCAGACCCATGGTGATTCTGGTATTAACTAAGGTCTTAATTAATTATTTGTAATTTATAGGTCAGTAATTGAGCCTGTCTTCAACTCTTTTCATGGCGATATTCATGAAATTTTTCATGATTATGGATGTTGTGACAGTCCCCACACCGCCCGGAACAGGTGTTATGAAACCAGCCTTATTATACACATCTTTGAAGTTAACGTCTCCAACCACACCCCTATCTATCTTCGTGATTCCCACATCAATGACTGCTGCTCCGGATGAAATGTATTCCGAGGTGAGATATTCTGGTTTTCCTGTTGCAGTAACAACTATATCTGCAGCGGAAGTTTTCTCTTTTAGATTATCTGTCCTGCTGTGGCAGAGCGTGACAGTATAATCCAAGTTGACAAGTGCCATGGCAAGTGGCCTTCCCACCACCCTGGTCCTGTTCACTATGCAGACGTCCTTGCCATATTTTCCATCAAGGCTCTCAATGATTTGCAGACATGCATCGGCCGTGGCCGGGATTATGGTCTTTTCGCCTGTCATGTTTTTTCCCATGTTTCTCAGGTTCATTCCTTCCACATCCATGTATTCAGGTATAATCTGGGATGCATCATTCTCAGTCATCCAATCTGGAAGGGGCCTCTCGATCATGATTCCGTCAGGCTCAGTCTCAATTAACATTCTCTCAATGTATTCTATGGGTGATTTATTATTTACTGGTTGTGGCACCCTTATATAGTAACACTCTATGGATAATTTCTCACCCTTCCTGATCTTGCTTCTTCCATACATACTGTTTTCAAATGTCTGGGAAGGATCAATTATGGCAAGCCTTGGCCTCCTCCCTCTGATGGAATAGAATCTGCTTGAAAGAGTGATAGTCTCATCATCAATTTTCCCGGAATAGGATTTGCCGTCAAAAACAATACATTTGTTCACTGCCATTTTATTACACTCTTTATTTCACCATCAGGTTTTTTTGTGAATACATCTGTTTCTCCAGGGCTGAAGTAAGCAGTTATGATCGTTTTCATGATATCTCCATGCATTCTGTTCCACTTTGACAGGTAATCCAGGGCTTTCATATAATGTATCTTTGCTGCATCAACAGATCCTGCTATGGTAATATTCCTTTCCACTATATGATCTATGTCTTCCCCTGTGAGTTCAGTTGAAGGGGCTTTTCCGTTTGTTCCAAAGAGTATCACAATTCCATTATAATTCATTTTTCGTAAATACTTCAAGACAGTTCCCGGATCACCGCTTGTATCAATGAGAAGATCAAGTGGTTTCTGGGGAAAATCAGGTTCTTTTGAAGAATCGATGAAGTTGACTCCAAACTGTTTGCACATATCAAGAGATGTCTTCCCAATGGGATGCCTGTTCGATATGAATGTATCAAACCCGTAGTCCACTGAAAGAAATGAATAGAGGAAAGCTTCGCATCCTGTCCCCACAATCAGTGCAGTTTTCCCCTCCATTGTTGATAGATTGTTCTGGTATATGGATCTGGTTGAGACTCTTTCAATAACTTCAAAAGCCTTCACAACATTTTTCATTGGCTCAGTGAGAACACCAAGATCTCCCAATTCCTTATCCTTGATCTTTATCAGGTTGAAATCCTGTTCCATGAACATTTCCCTCATGAATCCATGCAGCCCGGTTATTCCAGCTTCATGCTTGTTTCCATCTGAGCAGTTGTCAGGTCTTCCGATAAGGCAGTTAGGGCAGTCTCCCGGTCTCCTGACTATGGGAACAACAATATCTCCGGGCTTGAAATAATCTGACTTTGACTCTATTACCTTGCACATGGATTCATGCCCAACTACAAGAAAGTTGTATCCTGATGGATTGTATGCAAAGGGAAGGGCCCCTCTTGCAATTCCTCTGTCTGTTCCGCATATGCCTGTAAGTAAAGGTTTTAACATCACATTTCCATTCTCATTAGATATCTGCACAGACCTGTATTCGACTTTTCCACGGGGTGCATCTGTAACGTATGCTCTATATTCTGCCATGATTGAAAAGTATCTTATTTTAAAAAAAGGTTTCTCTTTTCCAGCTCCAAATGAAAAATATATTACTGGTTCGAGAGTTCTGATCCCTTTAACACTTGTGAGCTGGAATTTCCCCTTCGCAAGATGGGGATGAAAGTGAACAAAACTTATTATCCTTCAAAGGACATTGCGATTTCCGCTGGCAGACGGTAGTGAAAGAGGGCGGATCGCATATTGCTTCATGCGTGCCTGCATCCGTAAAGTCATATGCCTTAGCATGAGGGACAGAGCGTCTTCGGGCCGAGGGGAATTTAAGCCCATGGAGATTCCGCCAGCAACCTTTAAAGAGGGAATCTCCCTGCGAAAGCTGGGTATAGTTGACTGGCACGAATCAATTGCTTTCCATCTTCCTGAGTTCCCTCCTCAGGACTTTTCCTACGATTGTCTTTGGAATTGTGTCAGTAAACTGTATTATTCTCGGAATCTTGTAAACTGCAAGATACTTGAGGCAGAATTTTTTGATCTCATCTTCAGTCATCGTCTGGTGTTTCTTCAGCACTATGAATGCTTTCACGTTCTCACCGCGATGTATATCCGGAACTCCAATCACTGCAGCGTCCTCAATCTTTTCATTCATAAGGAGAATTTCCTCAACCTCTCTCGGATAAACGTTGTACCCTCCTGCAATTATGAGATCCTTCTTCCTGTCTATGATGTGTATATATCCGTCAGCGTCCACAAGTCCAATGTCTCCAGTGTAAAGCCATCCATCCCTGATGGTATCATCGGTTTCCTTCTTGTTATTCAAATAACCCAGCATTACTTGGGGCCCCTTTACAATCAGTTCACCCGGTTCATTTATTGGCATTTCCTTGCTGCCATCCTCCCTGTCCACTATCTTTATTTTTGTTCCGGGAAATGGTATCCCCACAGAATTTGCTTTTTTGAATTTTCTGTTAGGTGGTGTTGCACAGACTATGGGTGAAGCCTCCGTGAGCCCATAACCCTCGATGATAATACCTCCTGTCTTCTTTGAGAACTCCTTCTCAATCTCATTCGGCAACGGGGCTCCACCTGAAAGGAGTATACCCAGTCCTGAAATGTTCACCTTTGAGACATTCTTGTGCATAAGTATTGAGTGATACATTGTAGGAATTCCCGGATAAATAAGAGATTTCTCATTTGAAATTGTTTTCAGCACCCTGTCTGTATCTCTTGGGTCCGGAAGAATAACAATCCTTTTTTTCCAGTATATGGGTGTGATCATCGCAGTCGTCAATCCGTAAATGTGGAAAAATGGGATTGCAGATAGGAAAGAAAGGTCTTTTCTATCCTGATCCTTCGCGAATTCTATCAAGGCATATGCATTGGAGACAAGATTTCTGTGTGTGAGGATTGCACCTTTTGATGTTCCGGTTGTTCCTCCAGTATACTGGATAACCGCAGGCTCTATAGTTGTATCAACAGCAACTTTGGATGAAAGCCCGTTATTATTCATGATTTCCTTCATAAAGAACACGTTCTTGTTTCCCTCAATCTTGACAGACTCCTTTTTCAGTTTTCTGGAAAGAGAATAAATGGAACCTATAAAGTTCGGCAAATAGTCCGCAATTTTACATATAACTACCTTGTTCAGGGTTCCAGGTATGAATTTCTGTATTTTAGGGTAGAAATCATCCAGCGTAATCATTGTGCTGGTTGTTGAGTCAACGATTTTCTCCCTGATTTCAAAATCTGTATAGAGGGGGTTTAGGTTAACTACAGCACACCCAATCTTCAAAGTGGCGAAAAACGCAATGATGTAATGAGGAGAGTTTGGCAGCATTATCGCTATCCTGTCCGATCTTTTCACTCCCATATCCAAAAGACCCTTTGCAAATTTATCAACTGCTACGCTCAATTCTGCATAAGTGAATTTTTTTCCTATAAAATCAAGTGCCTGCGCCTTCGGTGACTCCTTTGCGGCTTTTTCAAGAATTTCATAAAGGGAAATATCCGGTACAACAAACTCTCTTTTCACATTTCTCGGGTACATAGACTCCCATTTTTTCTCGAAAGAATCGTATATGCTTTCATTTTCTGTCATTCTTTTTCACTCCAGTGGAATAAGCATGATAGTTACAGAAAGGTATTTGATATTTTTCATATATTGAATCTGGTTTTTTTCCTTATAAACAAAAAGATGGTGAATTGCAGATTCAAATCTGATGGCCCATTTTTTCTTTCTTGGTCAAAAGATAGAATTTGTTGTATTCAGTGGACTGACTCTTTATTGCTATCCTTCCTGAGACTTTTATGCCATTGGATTCCAGGAAGTTGATCTTTTCCGGATTGTTTGTCATTATCCTGACACTCCTGATATTAAAAAAATTCAGGACCTCCACTGCGTAGGTATAATCTCTCCTGTCTGCAGGAAGCCCAAGTTTTATGTTTGCTTCAACTGTGTCATATCCCTCTTCCTGTAGCTGGTATGCCTTGATCTTGTTAATTAATCCAATCCCTCTCCCTTCCTGCCTTAGATAAATAAGCATTCCATAGGGTTGCTCTCCCAGATATACGAGAGATTTAAGCAACTGGTCTCTGCAGTCACATCTCTTTGAGCCAAAAACATCTCCAGTCAGGCATTCACTGTGTATTCTTAAAGGCACATCGCTTTTACCAGAAACATCTCCTTTAACTATGACTGCATTTTCATTTGTCATCTCGTTCTGAAAGGTGTAAATATCAAAATTGCCTGCTAAGGTAGGCAGTTTAGCTTTTGCTGCTAATGTTATCATCTTATCCATGGAATGATTATTATTACATATTAAAAGGTATATCACAATATTTGGCACAAATTAATCTATCAACAGCATTGCATAAGAACAATGTATTCAAGATCGATTCTGGAGTTGAAAAGGATGACAGGGGCTGGATACTAATCACAAGGTATAATTCCATAACATTTTTCATTGGTCATAGACGACAAGGATTTATCCGCAAGAATGAGCGCGAGTATCCCTGACCAGTTCATGGAAAAGAACTGGCTAAAAATATTATACAAGATCGGCAGGCTTGACCGAACTGAGATTTCTCAGGGTTCCAAGACAAAAATCAAGGATTTTATCGTATATTTACCTGTGGGGTTGTTCCGTCAGGAAATTTCTCCCCAAGTTCTAAGTAGTCCCCTATTCATTTGTCAAATCAACAACATTTATATATTATCTATCATATTCCCATTTGAAAGACTTATTTATGTTAAACCAGAATATTATCATAGAGAGAAGTTCACAATATAAGACATTAAAGATTTTAATTGTTATTTTGCTGTCAGCAATGGTTGCCATACCTGTTGGATTGTTCATGAACACTCAGCATGCCAATGATTCAGTAACTTACAGATGGCAGGGCGAGTCTGTGAGTTTCAATGGAAATAATGTTGTGATCGGCTTCGGCAATCATCTTTATCCAGTCTCATGGACAGTAACAAAACTATCCCCGCCTTCCGGGAATACAGTTTCCCCGATGGTTTCATTATCCATTCCATCAATCAACGAGGTCAATATGACACATTACTCATACAAGAGGATATTCAATTCATACCAGAATTCTGCAGTTCTCACAGAATCAGGAAACGGCATAAGGGTGGCGGAGATTTATTCTTTCTTAAACAACGGAATAGATGCATCCATATCCATAGAGAACATGGGAAATACTTCAGGAATGTATGCAGGGACCTTCGTACTGCAGGCCCATGCACATAAACACGCAAGCCTGTTCGGATACAATCCAAAAGCCATAGACCATCCTCTCCATACAAATACCCATGGATACATGATCAACTCCAACCAGTGGGAGATCTGCCAGGGAAACATATCTGTCAACTGGCAGCAGGAGATATCAATATTCCATCTTGGAACACTGGTATCAAACAGGTTAGGCAGTGCAATAAGCCTTCCCTTCGGGCCCATAAATCTCAATCCCCGTGAAACCTATTCCATAGATCCTGTAATAAGACCCATGGTAATAAGTGGAGGCGGTGGTGGAGGAGGAAGTACAGCAGCACAGGTCAGATTCACCGAATCAGGACTACCATCAGGAACCTCATGGTCTGTAACCATGAATGGGCATTATTCCTACTCAACATCATCCTCAATATCTTTCAATGAAGTAACAGGAAAATCATATCTATACACAATAGGCACCGTTTCCGGATACACAAGCTCACCATCTTCAGGATATGCATATGTGGGGAATGGCGGATACATTGTTGGCGTAACATTCAAGCCAAATGCAGCAACCTATTATAGCGTGAATTTCGACCAGTCCGGTCTTCCTTCAGGTGTGTTATGGTATGTTACCCTGAACGGGCAGATGAAATCTTCAACATCTTCCACCATGTCATTCGTTGAACTTTCAGGCACATATTCATATTCCATACAGAAAGCTACGGGCCCGATGGGCAAGTATTCGCCAAGCACTTCAAGTGGTACGGCTATAGTTCAGGGAAACACCGTTGTGAATGTTGGTTTCACCCTGACAGACATGAGGCATATGATCTCATTCACCGAATCCGGTCTTCCTCCGAACACCGATTGGG
>JAKAWU010000072.1 GCA_021816965.1 Thermoplasmata archaeon
ACAGTAGATCAAAAATCACCTCCCGAATGCCCATTTGACTGAACAAGATTGGTAACAAAGGGGTTTGCTTCAATAAGTTTTGACGCGATGAACACCTTCAGGTTTTCAGCTATTATCTTCACTCTGGCCACAATATTCATCAGAACCCACATGTTGTACAGGAGAATTGCAAGATAGAAATACAGCAGCCTTATGTTATGTCTTTTAGATGTTGTTCTTGCAAGGAACTTCCGAATCATCCTGTATCCTGTCTCTATACCCCATCTTTTTCTATACAGTTTAAGCAACTTCTCAGGTGAAATATCCATGTTTGTTGCAAATACATACAGTATCCAGCCTTTCCTGGTATGCCCATATATGGAGACGACGCTAAATGAAGCCTGATCCTTTTTTCTCCTATTATGTGAAGAAGTTCTGTATTCCACGTCTATTTCTTCCCCCTTGCATTCTTTGCCAAGCTTTGGTGCATGCATTACGAAATTCATGCCTATGGAATTAAGGTAATTTATGAGATCAGCAGAGAAGAAACCACCATCCATCAGGAGAGAACTGATCCTTATACCATGTGATTCAATGATATCCAGAAGCCTTGATACCATGTCCAGGATTGTTCTCTTCATGACCGGGATAGCTGCAATAACGAAACGTATTCCTTTCACCACTATTGAAGCAGTGGCATATTCGTATGCATAATTGGTTCCAGCCTTATTCTTTGTGCCTATTACGCCATATGCATCAATGTCACCATAATACATCTCGTCGTGCCAGTCCATGGCTACAATGAGAGGTTTCCTGAAGAGACCTTTCTCTCTCATTGTGGCAATAAGATCGGCATTGATCTGTAACAGTCCTTCCGGATTCTTATCACGGAGATGATTCCTCACAGTCTGTCCGGATATGTTCGTAAGTTGAGATGATCCCTCAACATAGCTGTTGTCCATGCAGGCCAGAAGAATCGTTTTGAGGGTAAGGTTCTCGCTCCGGGAATCTCCAAAGTTGAGAGATTCCTTTATGGACTGCACAAAATTTATGTAATTCGGTGTAGTGTGGGCTCTGTCGGGCATGTTTCTTATCTTTAAAGTGGGTAGATTCATGTCCGACAATCATCTGACAGAATAAATTTTTGATCTACTGTGAAGGATGTGGGATTTCCCGCTCACGGTGTTAAAACCAGCATTTTCAGGTTCGAATGGCAGTACAGACATGAACATCTTTGTACTACAATGTAATTCCAGTGAAAAGATGCCCTATCTTATAGACAGGATTCATGTGGATTCAGCCGTTCATTCCCAAAATATAATTTTTCAATTAACCTGTATGGTTGAAGAGATGGTGTAAGACCATCCGGATACTCTGGATAGAATGGTTTTTTCACCAATTGCATGTCAGACCATGCACGTGCGACCGATTGTATGAGTTCCGGAAGATGAAACTTTCGTGACAAGTTAAGCGATTTCACACAGTGGCGGCATTTTGAAAACCATCGAATGCTAGATTATGAGAAATCCGAAACAACAATTCCTATTTGAACCTCCTGATGGAATCATTTATGCTTCCGGATCCACGGGATTTCCCAACCGACGAAATTCATAACAGACCTTCTTAAAAATATATATAGTTGGATTGCGTATTATTTATTGGTCACCGATGTCTAAGAAAAAATTTTCAATAGACGACCTTGAAGAAGCCAGCTACGAAGAGCTAGAAAAGACTGTTTTTGGTGAGGAGGAAGTTAGGAAGAGCAGTTCAAGGAACAATTCTCGTCCTATCACGCGGAAATAAAGTTGCTTCCCTTATGTTCTGAAGGTCCAGGAGAATCATCAAGAGTCTCTCCAGACCAAGACCCCAGCCAGCATGTGGAGGCATACCATACCTGAAAGCTTTAATGTAGAATTCAAAATTTTCTGGTTTTAATCCCTTTTCCATAAATCTTTTTGTGAGTAGATCCGGATTATGAACCCTTTGAGCCCCAGAGGTGATCTCCTTTTCTCTGTATTGTAGATCGTAAGAATTTGTATATCTGTCATCTTCCTCTTTTGGCATGGTGTAAAAAGGCCTCAATGAAGATGGCCAGTCTACTATGAAATAGAAATCATGGAATTTTTCTCCTACGAATTTCAGGGCTTCAACTGATAGATCCTCCCCAAAAGGAATTTCAACACCGTTTGAAGATGCAATTTTTCTGCACTCCTCATAGCTTATTCTCGGGAATGGAACCTTCGGTGACTCAATCTTAAGCCCGAGTGCTTGAAGATCTGAAGAATTTGTCTTCAGTACATTTTCAATTCCCTTTTTAACCGCATTTTCAAGCATGGACATTGCACTATGATGATCAGAGAATCCCATTTCAATATCCACAGAAGTGAATTCATTGAGATGCCTCACTGTGTTGTGTTCTTCTGCCCTGAAGGCGGGTCCAACTTCAAAAACCCTATCTATGCCTGATGCAATCAATATCTCTTTGTAAAGCTGTGGGGACTGGTTGAGGTATGCTTCTTTTTCGAAATATTCTACAGGGAACAGGTCTGCCCCCCCTTCCGTAGCTGCGGCCACTATTTTCGGTGTCTGAACCTCTATGAAATTCTGTTGATGTAGATATTCCCTGATTCCCCAGAGCATGGAGCTCTTGATCCTGAAAATGCTTCCTTTTACTGGTTTCCTGAGATCAAGAAACCTGTTGTTAAGCCTTGTCTCGAAATCTGCCTCCACTGGATCTATAATGCCAAGGGGAAGTGGAGATTCTGAAACATTAATTACATTTATACTACTGGCTTCTACCTCAAAACCAGCCTTGCTTTTTGACTGAAGGTTTAACTTTCCTTCAACACGGATAACCGATTCTCTCGAAAGAGTGGAAAGTTGATCCATGTTGGAAAAATTCTCACGTTTGAATGTAGCCTGTACCTGACCGGTACTATCCCTTATAACAACAAAGACCAGATTCTTCAGGGATCGTATCTCCTGTGCCCATCCCATTATGATCACATTGGTGCCGTCGGGAAGATTGCGAAGATCCCCTGTGAAGTTTCTTTCCATGATGGTTAATTGCGAACATATATTAAAAATCAATTTTCTATTTCTCCTAAAATTTCCTCTAAAAAAATATAATAAGCTATTTTCCATATTTAGTCATTGAACAGTTTAAGAATATTATCTCTGGCGTTGATACTCATTGTTGTATTTGTCCTTTTGGGCACCATTGCTAGCCCTGCTCGCGCAGCAAATCCTCCATCGGTTGTCGTCATACATCTTGACCAGCAGATTGATCAGGGATCGGCCAGCATGATAACTTCGGCTCTTTCGGGCCTCACACCGGCGAACACAAAGGCAGTCATTATTGAAATGAATACACCTGGCGGAATACTGGAGAATATGATCCAGATCGTGAATGCCATCAATAACACCG
>JAKAWU010000073.1 GCA_021816965.1 Thermoplasmata archaeon
GAGCATACAGGATGAGAATGAGGTTGCAGACTTCATAACAAATACTATTGCCAAGGCAATCAATAATGCAAGCCAGTCCTAACTGGCGTAATTTTTTAACCTCAAAAAAGGGGGAGGAAACAATGACAGAATATACAGCAATAGACAGATATGTGCCAAGGAATGCCAAGACAAAAAAACTCTATGATCTTGAGGACATGAGAAATGAGTTGATCAAGGGTTGTGCGAATGAATACAAAAAGGTGGTTCAGGGGGGAGAGGAAATAGATACCACCCATGAAGGGATACCATCACAACTTCTCAACATCCTTGAGAGCTTCGATGTTGAACAGAGTCGTGCAGCAGCAAAGGCATTTCTTAAAGCACATCCGTAAGTATGGGAAGAGAAATCTTCTCACATTATTTTGAAAACCCAATACATTTAAATTATCAAGTAACGATACATAAATAAGGTATTTGTGACCCAATAGGGGGAGGAAAAGAAATGAGTGAAGTATGGACAATAAAACAGTTAGAGAAAATAGAGATGCGAGTCTTTATAGAAACGATATTGCAGGAAAGGTGGAACAAGCTAACCAACCCATATTCTCCATTATCCGCAAAACTGAAACAGGCCCAGAAATGGGTTAATAAGGTGGGGGATAAGATTGATGGTGAGGAACTGGAAGATGAGTTATTCTCATTGGTTGAAAGGGTTTTCGCACACATAATGAGTGAAAGGGGGAAAATCGAACCATTAGCAACCGACACCGAAAAGATAGATGCAATAAGGCATATAATAAAAGTAGGGCTTGACGTTGATATACGTAAAAAGCCCTACTAAAATTATTTTGAATACCCGTTAAAAAAACGGAAAAAGGGATAAAAATGGAAAAAATGCGGTTTGAAACCGTGAAAGAGGCTGCCTACGCAGCAAGGGAAATGTTCGAGTTTCATGAGGCAACAAAGAATCGTGAAGCATTCTTCGCATTCACACACGAATCTCTGATTGAGGAATCACAACTTCAAAGTGATCTCAGTGATTTTATGCATGCGAATCATGACGTATTGGATGAAGACTATCTTTATGAGTATGTCGTGGATGCTCTGGATCACATCATTGAGGAGGATAATGTGAATGAAGACATGCTGTACGATCTTGCCTATGAAGATGTGAGTGTATATACCAGCGATCTTACAGAATGGCTGGCTAAGAATTCAAGCCATATCTATTGGGCAGATGAAGCAATAAAAGAATTCAGCCCAGATGATATCAGCAAAATTCTCAGTCTTGCACAGGGGTCGGCAAGGGCAACTATATACAATGGCACTTACAATGTGCTTGAACAGTTTGTAAATAAGGATGATGAATAGTCATCCATTATTTTGCTACCCGCCATGTGTACATGGCAGGAGGAGAAAAAATGCAGACAGAACAGATATTTGGATACTACGGGAACGAATCAAGGCAGTTCCTGAACAACCTGCAAGTAATTGCAGGGAAGAAGCAGCAGTTCGAGTGGGATTGGAGAGTGAATACTCTTGACATAGAAGCTGTCAGGGGCAAATTCAGGGTACAACACCCACATGGTGGCGTGAGGGAACTCACACCAACGGTATGGGCACACGGACAGATAGCAGAGAAGACAGGCATAAGGAAAGAGTATTACGACAAATTGGTTGCTGAAAACACTCATGGAAAGGACACCGATATCTATGCAGAAAATGTAAACTATTGGATGCATAATTATGAGAAGGTAGTCCTTGTGAGGCAGTTCAACGATGAAATGATCGCAATGCTTTCCGATAAGTACAGGGTCATTGACAACTACGATGTTGCAATGGGTGTACTGAAAGCCGTGACTGAGAAGGTGAACAAAACTGGGCATCAGATCAGAATGGCTCATGCCTATATCTCATCAAAGTCCATGTCATACACGGTGTATGATGAGACCGCACTGGTCACCATTCCAGGCAAGCCAGAGGAAAAGTATTGGCTTGGCGTGTCCGTAAGGAATAGCGAAGTCGGATACACTGCCTTCGAGGCTGCACCACTGATCGTCAGGCAGGTATGCACAAACGGAATGATACGGGAAAACCCGTTCAGGAGAAGACATATCGGTGGCAGGGGAGAAGAGGGTGACATCTGGTCTGACCGCACAAAGATTGCGGAATCAGAACTGATACTAAGTCAGGTAACAGACATGGTCAACTACTCCCTTGATGAGGAGAAGGTGCAGGATTACCTCAGCAAACTTGGTGATTTGAATGAGATTCAGATCGATCCAACAGGCGTTGAAGTATCGGCAACAGTGTTCAACATAACTCAGGATGAAGCCAAATCCATAATGGGTGCTCTTGAGAAGAACACCGCTTTTGACTTTGTCCAGAGCATGACTGCCTATGCAAACAATGTGCTGAAGAAAGGAGACAATCCCGAAAGGGCAACCGAGCTTCAGAAAATTGCAGGCAGGGCAGTTGAGGACAGGAAAATCTGGAAACTGCTTGAAAAGGGGAAGTGATTCCCCACATTTTTTCTTTATACAAATTATTTTTAACCTAATAGGTAAGGAGATGAAAAAGAATGGATGAGAAAGACATAATAGAAATTTTGAATCATTCACCCCACAGGGTAAGTGATTTCAACATATACAGCCGTAATATAGATTTCAGCGAACCACAGTTCTGCTTTGTCAATACTACGGACACAAAAATGGAAATATCCAAGGTGGTGCGAATCTTTGTGAGACGCAATTTAGTAAGATTTGTTCAGGAGGGGCATAGCATGGTACAAATGAACAGAGTTGCGATAAAAGAAATAACACTAAGTAGGATACCATAGAAATTTTTGCTACCCAAAGAGGGAAATGAACATGGAAAATAGGAAAGAGGAGAGAAAGAAATTAGAGGATATATTCAACACGCTCCTTGATAAAGTATTCAGAGATGAATTTTATGGGAGAATAAAAAGGGATTCAGAATTTGATACAATATTCTATGTGAGGGACATGGAAGGAGAGGAAGTGGATGGTATGGGTGACATATACGATATGGCAGTTCTTCTTCCGTACTTCACAAAAGATTATGACATCAGTTTTTATGCAGACTGCGATGCCAGTAGAGGCGATATTACAGATGGATTACAGATATCTGGATACTTGGAAATCACTGACGGTGGCAATCTGAAACTGACGGATGTGGAAGCACACTTTTTTGAGGGATTGTTGGATGAATATTATTAACAAAATTTTGATTACCCAAAAA
>JAKAWU010000032.1 GCA_021816965.1 Thermoplasmata archaeon
CCCACCGGGCCCGTAATCTACCGAATAAAATTTTAGTTAACTTTCTGCATGAGACAGAATGTCTTCTACCCTATTTCTAATATATTTTTCCATATAGCGAATGCTATTACTTACTTTCCGCAAAAATTTAGAGCATTATTCTTGAATTTCTCATCCGCCCGGAGCAGCATTCCAGTCCTGCTGGTAAGAGTCGGAGGGGACACCTGCCAGTCTCAACAGATCTTCCTGCCGCTGCGTAAGTTTCGGCAGGAATTTCTTCACCACTTTTCCATCTATCTCGATCCAGTTCATCTGTACCATGGAGAAGTCACCCAGAACCCGATCAGTTGTGGGTGATTCGCATGACCTGAATTCAGGGTATATCCGGATTGATTTCCTCTCCTCTCCCGCCATACCCATCCTGATCTCACGTTCTATGAGACTCTCAACCAGTAATGCGAGAAAATACACAAACAGGAAACCCTCTATCCTGTCCACGTTCTTCAGCATGACAGGTGCAACCCCGTATACGGATTTGAGCTGTTCATGCCTCTTCTCCACATGTGGCTGGAACTTGTAGCTGGAAAGAATCTCCTTCAGGGACAGCTTCCTGTCGTTGGTGATCAAGGGAAACATGCCGTCGCATGTTTCGTCAAAGTCGATATTTTCCTCTTCCGGTTTCCACTCCACATGGAATCGCTTCCTGATCACGGTGCGGTATTCCGTCATGGATCCTGGCCTTCCTCTGGACAGCTGCACCTTCCGTCCCACATCCTCTTCTGTTATCCTGAATCCAACCCATCTCCTCGCGGTCATGCCGATGGCATCTTCCGACGCCTTTTTCACATCATCCATGCTGTGAAGCCTGCATTTCTTCGACCTGAGCTTTGTCTCCAGCCTTTCAAGATCCATGATGGATTTGCGCATCATGCCATCCCTCATATCCTTGTCATGCCTTGCCTTCTGCGAACTCCACACCCATACTGTGCGGAAACCATCGGAAGCAGGAATGGGGGACTCGGCCAGCTTCCACACCTGCCCCATGTCCTCCTTCTTTCCATGGACTGTTGCTTCCCATACCACATTATGGGACTGTATCCATTCCTGGAACATGTCATACTCCTTCCAGGTTGCGGGCATGACGGTGATGAACCTTCCATTGTTTCCGTCAATATATTTCAGGTTTGCATCGGAGCAGAGAGTACACAGAAGGGAAAATACAGATACAGAAGAAAAGGGCTGCTTGATCAGAACCCGCATCGTAAGCTCCTGAGGGGAGTTATCATAATACGAAAGAGTGGCCTGGAAACAGTCATGAAATTATTGATCGAGTGGGATGCAGTGGTAGATCAAAGAATAATTGAGCCAACTGAGGAGGATTTAAAAATACTCGGGGAGGTAGAGAAATAGGTATTCATGAAAGTGATGGATAATTCGAAGATAAGAATTTCAATTCATGCGGAAAGGAAGTTTAAACTATACGTAATCAATTATGACGCTATGTATAGAAACTAAATTATTCATATTTCCTTAATAACCACTGTTCTCCGTTTGGATCAATTCTTAGTTCAATTTTTCCTTTGTTTGTGAGGATTTTCAATGCTTTATTAAATCGAATTCTTCCGTAACGTTTTTTCAGCGCAAGTTTTCGTATATACTTTACTTTATGGTTTTGGTTATTAAGTATGAATAAGTATAAATCTTCAGTGTTAAAGCGTAATGGTAATTTTATTAATAAAATAAAACCCAATAAAACTATAGATCCATATTCGAATATTAGAGAAGATAAGGAAAAAATCGTTAACTTGCTATAAATTGTCTTATTACCTCCGACTATCAGAACCTGAATGTGATCTATCCCACTCGGAACTGCTGTACTTATTTTATTTCCCACACCAATAATTTTTCCATTACACACCCAAGAGATTTTTACTTTGTTGGTTGAATAGCCGAGTAAATTAATATTAGCATTAAATTTATTAAAAAAAAGTGAATAATTTAAATTGATTTTCTGTATATAGGTATAATACTCTTCAGTAAAATTATAATACATGTTCACAGAATTTCCACAATAATCCACAAACTTTAAAATCACTGAATAATTACCATCTTTAAAAATATCAATTAAAATATTAGACCCATTTATTCTATAATTGATTTTATAAGGTTTAATTATGCTGATTTGCTTTAATGGGATTGAAGAGATGGAAGAATATTGAAGTTTTACAATGTTTGAAAATTGTGTATCATTCTCCCCCCTAATTGAAATTATTGGTGGAGAAAAAGATAAGAAAAATGTTACATTTAATCTAGAAAATGAATTTGCGTCATTGAATGAAAAAATATCATAGGAGAAAACCCCTGAATTGTTAAAATTAAGATTCTCATATAATGGGTATAAAATATTATTTATAAAAATATATGATCTGACATCATTTCTGAAGAGGAAATTAAATTTTGTAAACATTGAAAAATTAGAGTTGTTAATATAGAGAATTTCGTTTGCACTTGGATATGGTGCTGTTTCATTAACACTAAAATTTTTTTGGAATGACACGTTATAATGATTTATAGTAACAAGGGTAAAATTTAAAATGAATACTCCACTCAAATTTGAATTAATGTTATTTTTGTTAATGGATAAATGAAATTCTTTACCAGAGTTGCGAAAAACATTACATAATCCATTTGGCGCATATAAATTAACTATCCAGTTACCCGAAATAGTAGAATTGGCAAATAAATTTAATGAATTGTTTTGGGAATTGGTAAAAAATGAATAATATCTATTGTGCAACCCAGAAACAATAATTGTTGGTAAATTAGGCATTATTGTGATGTTATAATCTTTTAAAAATACCTTACTTCCAGTCCTGAATAGGATATATAAAGAAACAAGATATCCGCCATTATTCAGAGTAATATCTAAATTTTTTGTAAAATTGTAAAGAAGTGTAGAATTGGTATCTTTATTTAAAACCAATATTTGAAAGGTCGAAACGTTGCTATATGTTGAAAACTCATCAATTGATATGTTTTTTCTGTTAAATATTTCATTATTGTAAAGATTTGTTGAAAAATTCGTTACACTTTCTATATAATACACAAATTTAAGTGTTCTTTTGAAGTTTATCCCCCAATTATCATGTATGTAGAAAGTTACGTTTAAAGTATTTATTCCTCGATAATAAGGTATGGTTATATTCACATATTTAGAGTAGTAAGAATAAACAAAGTTTCCAATAAGGATTTCTTCGTTTGACACACCGATTGGATCTTGAATCACAAAATGTATTGATTCATTATTAAAAACGCCCAAAGTAGTATTAGTTAATATTCTTATAATTGGGATGGAATTATCTACTTCAATTTTTCCTGTTGAATTTTGCTCATATCCTTGAATATTAATAACTTTAATAGTGTAGTTGTAAATTTGTGAGTTTAGTTGAGTTAGATTTAACATGAAAGAAGAAGTGTTATTTTGTGTTTGCGTAAAATTGCCAATCATTATACTTTCAGTATAGTTATTATAACTAACAACAGATGTGTTCAAATCTCCTGATTTTATTATAATGTAAAATCTACTACAATTTATACTTAAGTCTGCTAATGGAATAGTATGGCCATAAGTAAATAACGCTCCATTGATTTTCATCAAAATGATGCCATTTCCACCCGCAGCATACTGCACAATACCGTAAATCTGCGATACATTTTTACCTATACATAAAACACTTGTATTGAGGTTAGAGTAAAGAGAGAAATTATACCCATATGAAATTAAATATTGTTTTGAATACTCATTTAAAAATAAAATCTCATAAAGAGAAATATTTTCTATGAAGATTTCTGGTAAAGTAGAGTGGGTAGTATAATTATAAGTATACAAAAGTGTGCAATTATGAATTAATAAAACATTACGCAAATCGTTACCTAGCAGTTCATATAAAAACAATGTGCTATTGCTTTTGAATAAATAATAAATTTCTCTTTTTGCTACAAAAATTAATTTTAAGGAATAGTTTTTAGGTATAGATTTGTTGTTAATTTCTGTAACTTTTTCAATGTTTGTAGCAATAAAATATGATGATTTGTTGAAAATAAATGGCTTTCCATTTTCATATACAAAGAAGGAATTACTTTCATGAAAAATAAATTTTTTAACATAAAAGTTGGTTTTATTTACAGATAACAGAGTTTGATTTTTAATTGTGTTAAAAAATAGATAAAGATTCCAATTCCCAGAGTATTCATCAATAAGGGTTGAATTGCACAATTTATAAAACTTTTGTAAATTTCCAGTAAATTGGTTAAATGAGTATAGACTTGAGTTTTTAGAAATAAACAAAAATGTGTCAGATTTATTATCAAAAATTGGGCCTAGATTATTATTAGAATAAAAATTATTTGAATTTAGTAATAGCTTCTTTGTTGGAGTATTTAAAGAGGTTCGAAAACTACCGTAAAATTTGTTTTTAAAAGATGTGGATATATTGGAAATAGTCATAAAGTAGTATTTTCCGTATATTTTAAGAAAACTTATGTTGGACTTTGTAGTATTCACTGCATTTACATGAAAATAAAAATTAGAGTTGTTTTTACTCAGCCGAAAGTATGAACTATTGTTTTCGATTAAGAATGAGAAATGTACTTCGTAATTCATGGGTATAAATGCCAATTGTTTTTTTTGATTCGATGTATAAATCGTACTATTAGTTTCGACACCGAATTGAACCTTAAACTCAATAGTCTCGTAGCGTAATAAAAAATAAATTTCCGTCATCGAATAACTATTTTGGTCATTCCAACTAAAATTAAATGACAAAAATTTTCCAGTAAAATTTATCAACACACCAGAATAATTATAATAATCCGAGCTCTCAACATTGAATGAAGAATTAAATTTTGAAAATTTGAAACCGTTAGCAGAATTATTAAACGAAGATATATTATAATTTTTATCTAATGTGCTCCCGCAGATATCTTTTGAAGTTGCGTCACTAGATTGTATATTATGCACAAAAAAAGAGGGGGATAATGTTAAGAATAACAAAAAAAAGGTCGCTACCTTGATCATTTTAGGTACTGGAATGTGCTTCATTCCTTAAAAAATCCTAAAGCTGCATTATTTTCACAGAAAAACTACTTTATGTATTAATTAATTATGAAGGCAGTTTTGTTCCAATATCTATCACACAAGTTTTTAATATGTAATCCCATAGCATATTTATGGCAGGAAGCGTAAGAAAAGAATTAAGGCAGATGCTTTTGGTCATAATTTTAGCCGTAGCAATCACAATTTTCATAGAGTTCTTGTTGCAGTATCTGGAATTATATTTTCCAACTCTTATCCTTTATGACACATACATCAGATATGTTACATACACTATTATCATTCTGGGATTTGCTGTTATTATTAGCCATATAACCAAAAATCTCCTAGAGACGGTTTCAATTAAAATTGGTGGAAGGAACCTAAATGGAGTGTACACAATTCTCAGGGCCCTCATATACGGAGTTGCCATAATGACCGTGCTCCTTACTATGGGATTCAGCCTCACAGGAGCTTTACTTGGCGGTACAGTTGGAGGCCTGATTCTTTCCTTTGCACTGCAAAACACCATATCCAGTATTCTTTCTGGACTTCTTCTTACATCTTCAGGAGTTCTAAAACCAAAAGAACCAGTCTATATCTATTCATGGATGTTCGATAATCCTGTGCTGGGTGTCATTGAAGATGTTAAAGTCCTTACCACTCAGATCATGACCATTGATGGACGGTTAGTAGATCTTCCAAATACCGCTCTTCTCTCCTCATCACAATTCACCTGCCTGACGTATTCAGAAGATAAAAAACTAATGTCACACACCATAATAATGGGATTTGCTGTTGATGTTCCAATATGGGAAATGATGGAAGAAGGTGGCAAAAACCTTGAGGCCCAAAAAGAATCTGTGGGCATTGTAAAATTCCATTCCTCCTTCCAAATAAAAGGATTTAACACGAATTCTATCAAGGTTGTATTTGTTTTCAAGAAAATGTCAATGTACAATGATTGTGTCAATCTCATAAATACTACATATGAAAAAGCATACTGGGCAGTTAAAGCAAGGATGACACAGCAACAAAGCAAGTGAACCTAAGGTCTGTCACCAAAATAACTATATATTTTTATTCCAGCAAATATTACCCTTTTATCATGTCTAGATTTTATTATAAGTGCAAGGATGTGGGTTTTGATTGCAGTTATGAACTGAATCAGCCAACCCTGAAAGATGTATGGGCAAAGGTAAGGATACATAACAGATATGCCCACAATCAATTCGAAATACCTCCTGAATGGGAGAAAAAAATAGGGGAAGCTATAAAGGAACAGTGAAATTTTTGAGATTTATTCCCACCGTGCTGAGGTCAGATGAACTCATAGACAAGAGTCTAAAGAAGGCTGCAAAAATAGAAGAACCATATGATAAGATTTTTGAAAATCGTGTCAGAAAGGAGAATATAGATAGGATAGCTACCGCTGAAAGCGTAGCTGCACCTTATCTTCAGAGATTGGTCAAGAGGTTTCCCAGCATTGAGAAATTGCATCCTTTCTATGAGGATTTCATCGAACTCAAATTTGGTGTGGACAACTACAAGAAAGCGTTGAATAATGTTAACTGGGCCTCTGAAAAACTTGTTTCTCTTGCAACAGAAAACATAAATGAGTTGAAAAAGGCAAGAAAACCATTTCAGATGGTGGAAATCAGGAAGAAATACTATGGGAGATTCTGTTCCGTGATAGAACATATATCAGATGATCTACTGTTGCTTGGGCAGTGCAGAGATTTCCTGAGAAAACTCCCAGAGATTGATCCTCTGCTTCCAACATATATTATAGCAGGAATGCCAAACGTTGGAAAGAGTTCACTTCTTAATACGCTTACTATGAACAACTTCAAGACTGCATCTTATCCGTTCACGACACAAACTGTCTTCACAGGTTTCATGGAGGAAGATGGAGTAAGAGTTCAATTAATCGATACCCCGGGAATACTTGACAGGCCCATGGCAGAAAGGAATGAACTTGAAAGAAGATCCATACTGAGCCTTAAAGACATAAAAGGTGTGATACTATTCCTAATGGATCATTCAGGGACTTCAGGATACACCGTTGAGCAACAGGAAAAACTCTACCTTGAAATTAAAGATACGTTCCATAAAAAAATATATCGTGTTCAGACCAAGATCGACATAAGCACTAGAGTTGAAGATATAGCCATCTCAAACGTGAACAAAGAAGGCCTTGAAGAGTTAAGAAACTTCATATTTATTCATGCAGGTGAGATGATTGATACAGGATATTGAGAAGATTGCGCTGAAAAACGCGATTACACATGATGGGAAGGCAGATGTCGGAAGCGTCGTGAACAAGATTATAGGTTCATTTCCTGAAATGAAATCGAAAATAAGGGAAATAATGCCCGAGGTCAAGAAGGCAGTGGATCAGCTTAATCAGCTATCGCTTGAAAAACAGCTTGAGATAGCCAGTGAAAAATACCCGGATATTCTTCATGAAGAACACAAGGAAAAAGAAAAGAAACTTCCAGAACTGAAAAATGTTCATGGAAAGGTCGTAATGAGACTGGCCCCATCACCCTCAGGCCCCCTTCATCTCGGGCATACGAGGCTTTGCATACTTAATGACGAGTATACGAAAAGATATGGTGGAGAGCTCATACTGCGTATAGAGGATACAAACCCAAACAACATCCTTCCAGAAGCTTATGAGATGATTCAGGAAGACTGCAGGTGGCTCGGAGTGAATTTTACGCAATACGTGGTGCAGTCTGAAAGAATACCCTTCTATTATGAAACAGCAAGATCACTCATAAAGCAGGGAAATGCATACATGTGCTCATGCAAGGTCGAGGATTTCAAGAGAGACCTGATGAATTCCACTGCATGTCCGCACAGGAACATATCTCCTGAGGAGAACCTCAGCATTTTTGAATCGGTGATCGGAAACGGGCCATTACAGGAACATCCTGTTCTCGTGATCAAAACAGATCTTCATCATCCCAATCCCGCCGTGAGAGACTGGATAGCATTCAGGGTCATTGAAAAACCTCACCCGCATACGGGAAGGAAATACAGATTCTTTCCGCTGATGAATTTCTGCGTTGCAGCAGATGATCATGATCTTTGCCTCACGCACGTTATCAGGGGTACGGATCATATCAACAATACGGAAAGGCAGAAATATATTTTCCGATATTTAGGCTGGAAATTGCCTGAATATTTCCATTACGGAATCATACATATAGGAGATGTGATCCTGAAAACATCCTTGATGAAAAAAGGGATTATTTCTGGAGAATACACGGGTTGGGATGATGTAAGACTGGCAACATTGAGATCACTTGCAGCAAGAGGTTATAAGCCTGAGACTTTCAGAAAATACTGGGTAGATTCAGGCCTTAATGATGTGAACGCCGATTTCTCATGGGAAATATTCAACTCAATCAACAGGCAGTATATCGACAAAACTTCAGACAGGTACTTCTTTGTGAGTTCACCGGAGAAAATCAAGGTAGATGACGCACCTGAAACAAAAGCTCTTCTCAATCTTTACCCGAATGACGATTCAAGAGGATTCAGGGAATATACAGTGACGAAAAATCCCATCCTTTACATTCCAGGACAGGACATGTCAGAGATTGAAAATGGAGATACTATCAGGCTCAAAGGATTGTATAACATAAGAAAAGAAGACGGGATATACCGTTTTGCAGGTACTGAAGTTCATGGAGAGAAAAAGAAAATAATCCAGTGGGTCAGTGAAGACTCGATTCCTTTCACAATAAAGAAACCTGACGGCGATGATGATCATGGATTGCTGGAAAAACGCGCAACCGGAAAAAATGGAATAATTCAACTGGAGAGATATTCTTTCGTGAACAAAGTATCTGACTCAACCGCCCTGTTCCTTCACAAATAATCACATGGGCATAAGTTTCCTTTTCACTACCTGTGGAAATGTGTGAAGGAGAACTGCATCGCCAACAGCCTTGACCCAGTCATACGGTATAGATATTGGGAACCCATCCTCCACCAGGGCCTCGTTTGTTTCTTTTATTAAAATTCCGGATATTCCGCCATAGTCCATCTCCAGTATAATGTCATAAACATAACCGACAAAAATACCCCTGTTGGTGTATACCGGAAGGCCAATAATGTTCTGCATGGATTCATTTGCGGTGTTCATATATTACCTCTTGCATAGGTTGATAAAAGATTTAAAAATTTCTTTTCCATACATTGTATGTTCAACCTCTGGGTGGAACTGTACACCAATAAATGGCCTGTCTTCAGCATAAAATGCCTGGACTGAACAGTTCATAGACGATGCACAGAGCCTGTACATAGAAGGAAGAGAAGTGATCTCATCGTTGTGGTTTTCCCAGACAGTAATGGTTTCCGGTATGCCTTCAAAGATGCTTCCCGTATAGCTGAATGTGACTTTTGTCTTGCCAAATTCAGGTACAGGGGCTTTTCTTACTTCTCCACCGTGATGTAATGCCATGAACTGCGCCCCTACACAAATCCCAAATACCGGGACAGTGGTGTTGTCAAGTATTTCGGATATCTTTCCAAGTTTTGGAATTTCCCCTATAATACTTGGGGCCCCTCCTGAGAGAACCCATCCATCAGCATCCCTGACTGAAAGAAAATCTGCACTATTGCTTATTATTTCAGAATCCACGTCAAGTGATTTCAGAACGCGCCATTCCCTGTGTGTCCACTGTCCCCCATTATCAACTACGTAAATTTTCATCCTGGTTATGAGAGGAATGTTGAGTTCATAATAACTGTTGCTATGTACACTATGCATGATCTGTTTGATCAAATTTTATTTATCCCACAGAGACATGCATATATTGTGAAACTTAAAGATGAGATTTCCGGCAAACTCGTGGAAATCGGAACCAGTTCTTATCCCATGAAAATTTATGTGTGTGGCCCCACTGTTTACGACAAACCACATCTCGGACACCTGAGAACATATATCGCCTATGATGCCATGGTCAAATATCTGAGACACAGGGGCACACCTGTCTTTTACTTGCAGAACATAACAGATATTGATGATAAAATCATAAACAGGGCCCTTGAAACTGGACAAGGTCCCTTAGTCCTCTCAAGGGAATACACACAGAACTACATTGACGCTATGAAATATGCAGGCGTGGATTCCGTGAATTACTATGCTATGGCCACAAATCATATAAAAGATATAATCAAACAAATTAAACGCCTGGAAATGAAAGGTTTCACATATAATCTTCCTGACGGAATATATTTCAGGGTTTGGATGTTGAAGAATTATGGTAGGCTGAAACGCCAGAGTCCTGAAGAACAGAAAACAGGCACAAGGGCAAAGGTGGCGGACCTGAAGGAAGATCAAAGGGACTTTGTCCTGTGGAAATTCAAAAAGGAAGGCGAGCCCTCATGGAAATCTCCATGGGGTGAAGGAAGGCCCGGATGGCATATTGAAGATACAGCCATATCCCTATCATTCTTTGGAAGAAAAATTGACCTGCATGGTGCTGGAAGGGATCTTCTTTTTCCGCACAATGAAGCAGAACTGTCCATAATGACTGCACTGAAAAATTCTGAAAATGTCTGCACTTTATGGAGTTATACAGGTATGCTGAGAATAAACGGGGAGAAAATGTCAAAATCCCTGAACAATTTCATCCCGTTTGATGAACTTAAGGAAAAATATTCAAGAGAGGAGGTTCGTTTCACCTTTCTTTCATCCCTCTATTCGTCTGATCTTGATTTCTCGTGGAGCATGCTTGAAGAATCCAGGAAAAATGTCTCCTACATAAGAAGGAGTTATGAAAAGCTGAAGAAACAATCTGGAAAAGGGGTATCCATTGATGTTGGAACCTACCGGGAATTACTTTACAGGAATATGGATGATGACTTCAATACCCGGGTTGCAATTTCGATCCTGATAGAACTCGCTTCTGAAATAATGAAAGCGAATAACGTTGAAGAAAATAGTGCATTGGAGGCAAAAAAATTGTTTGATGATGCAAACACATTCCTCGGAATCATGCCTGAGCAGAGAGAGACTGGAATTCCGGATCAGAGCATTGAATCCCTTGTGAAGCTACGGGATCTGCTCAGGAAGAAAAAACTCTATGCTGAATCTGATTCTATCAGGGATTCCCTGAATAATGCTGGAATTGTGATGGAAGATGGTGAGAATGGCACGATATGGAGAAGAGAATAGGAGTGCTTTTATTGCAGTGGATCTCGTAAGGGATTTTGTAGACCTTAAATTTGGAAGCCCTGGCGCAGTGAATGTTGCAGAAAAGAATCTTTCCCTTCTGAAGAAGATTCAGGAAAGGATGCCTGTGATACTAACGAGAGATTCCCACATCAAGAATGATCCTGAATTCAGGGTCTGGGGTGAGCACTGCCTTGAAGGGACAGAGGGTTCTGAACTTTATGGAGAATTGGGAAAAATCAGGGGAAGGATCATACCAAAGAGGCATTATGATGCATTTTTCGAAACTGATCTGGATTCATATCTTAGAAATGAGGGAATCAACCATCTGTTTATCAGTGGTATAAGCACCGATATATGCGTGATGCATACTGTTGCAGGTGCTTTCTTCAGGAATTACAGGATCACTGTCCTTGAGGATCTGTGCTGCAGCATGAATCCTGAGAACCATAAGGTTGCACTTGATATCATGAAGTCCATTTACGGGATCGCCATAACTGTATCAGAAAAAGTGGGTGTACTTGAATGAAAGGAAAATATTTCATCGCAGACCAGGAAGATATTGATAGTAAACTTGCAAGTGATGTGTACTTCAGCAGAACGTCTCAATTTATAAGCGAAAATGATGGGAAAAAAGTCATAGCGGAAATAACCGCTTCATCAGATGAAATGATCAATTTTACCGGTTTGGAGGAAATGATCAGGCTCCTTGAAGGAAAAAAGATCAGCTTGCGTGCAATTCCGGAAGGAACTGTCATTCAAACAAGAGATTCTGCTGGAATTCCAATTCCATTCGTCACTATTGAGGGGATTTATGAGTCCATAATGGAATATGAGACTTCTCTTCTTGGCTTCATATGCCAGTCATCCGGAATAAGCACACAGGCAATGAAATTCTATATGCAAATATATCCAAAGGAATTTGTGTCCTTTGGAATCAGAAGGATGCATCCTGCCATTTCACCAATGATTGACAGGGCAGCATTCATAGGAGGGGCTTCAGGTGTATCAGGAATACTCGGAGGTGAACTAACATCTACTGTTCCAGTGGGCACCATGCCACACTCTATTGCAATTATTATGGGGGAGAAGAAGGCGTGGGAATACGTTTACAGGAATTCCCCGCCGGGAAGAAGGACACTTCTGATAGATACTTTTGGGGATGAGAAGACAAAGGCACTTGAAATTGCAGAAATGTTTCCTGAGACTGATTATATAAGACTGGACACACATTCATCAAGAAGGGGAAATTTTCCATCTATTGTACGGGAGGTAAGATGGGAGCTTGATCTTCGAGGATACAGGAATATCAAGATCATGGTTTCCGGAGGCCTCAAGCTTGACCAGATTGCAGAACTGAAAACAGCAGGAGCAGAACTGTTTGGTGTGGGAACTTCCATCGCTTCTGCAAAGCCGGTTGATTTTGCAATGGATATAGTTAAGGTAGGAGATATTCCAATTTCAAAGAAGGGAAAATATTCTGGATCAAAAGACGTGCTCAAGTGCCCTGAATGTGGAAATGTGAGAGTTTTACCGATTGGTGTTGAGTTAGAGTGCCATGGCCCAATGAAGAGCTTACTTAATGAGATGATCCATGATGGGAAAAGAACCTCTAAACCTGAGACTGCGATTGAAATTCGGAGTAGATCTGTTGGCAATGCATTGAAAAATATTCAGCAAAATAACAATTGAGGAATATGCAAAGTTGCATTCCATTCCATAATCTTTTCATTTGCCTAATCAATTTAGAAAAACTTATCAGTTGCCGGCTGGAAGTAAGCTGATGAAACAGGAACATCCTATTGCCCGTTATGATACTATTTCACATGTTCAACATATCTCTTGCCAGATCTGACATCATGGATGGATTCCAAGCCGGTTCCCATACAAGTTCCACATCAGCCATTTCAACACCTGCCATGTTTTCCGTGATCTTCTGAACCTCGGAAAGGATCCAGGGTGTAACTGGACATGTTGGTGCAGTCATCGTCATTTTTATGTAAACATTATCACCATTGATCTGAACATCGTATACGAGACCGAGGTTGACAACATCCATGCCTATTTCAGGATCTTCAACTGCCTTTAATTCCTCAAGAATCTCCTCTTTTGTAACCATTCCAATCATTTAAGAATTAAAAACAGATTAATATGTTTATTGTATATTCCACTGATACTTTACACATATCATGGAATCTTTTTTATTTCTGCAGCATCCCCTGCTTTTCTGCCAATGCTTCCCATTATCTCCCCATAAATGCCAGCAGGTACTTCGAGCACGCATGTCCAGTTGCCATCCTTTCCCCACTCTTCCTTCATGATCTGGCCGGATTTGCTGATCTCACCATAGATTTTCCCATAGGCATCTCCCCTTATCCTGATTGCGAGTTTCACTTTTTCCATCCTTATAGGTATCAATGGCTTAATTTCTTTAAGTACCATGTTAATCTGTTCATTCACTGACTTGAATGGATCAATGTGAATTTTTGCCTCAGCCATGGCAGCTTCAATTCTGGCAGGAGGATTGGGAGCATTTGTCTGTGGATTTATACCTTCCCTTACGATCATGTCAATGATGAGTTTTTTCTTTGTCTCCTGCATTTTCCTGCGCTGATCAGTTGTGAGCTGAATCTGTCCATTCTTGACTATTTCCTCTGCTATATGAGATATGTCATGTGTTCCAAATATTTCCTTAATAAGCTCTTCCCCGGCTTTGTCTCCCTTCTTTGCATCTTTGAAAACCATGTCGCTTGCAAGATCATTCTCAATATCAACGGAGCCAGATTTTATCTTTTCCACTGCGTCTGGATCCACAAGTATCTCAAATCTGTGTCCTGCATGCTCATATCTTGCGATAATTGCATCATCCAGCTTTACCATATTGGATAATAGTGTTAACAATGAAATAAAGTTTTTTCAAAAATGGGTCGTTGATATACTCTCCCTCCCTGCATTTTTGCAGAAATTCTTTATACAATCAGATTATTTTGAGTCATGACTGAAAAAATCTATCTCAATGATGCATTTGCAAAGGAAATTGAAGCAACGGTGGAAACAGTCACGGATGCTGGCATTATCCTGGATATGACAGTATTTTATGCAAGAGGTGGAGGACAGCCCGGTGATTCAGGCTATCTTTTCCTCGATGGAAAAAAGATTGAAATAAATGATACAATAAAAGAAGGAGAAGATGTCCTGCATATACCAGCTTCAAAAGACCATACCATTAACAAAGGAGATAAAGTGAGGTGCCAACTGGATTGGGACAGGAGATATGCACACATGAGATACCACACCGCAATTCACCTTATAGATGCAGTGGTGAACATGAATCCTGGTTATCAGGGACTGATCACAGGAAGCCAGATCTATGAGGACAGATCCAGGGTCGATTTTTCAATGGAAGATCTTTCCACAGATCTTGCCATCTCAATTCTTGAAAAGGCGAATGATGAGATTAAGAAAAAAAGGGAAGTTGTTGTGAAATATCTGACAAGAGACGAAGCCCTTTCGATGCCCAATCTTGCAAGAACTAAACCAGGCAGGGAACTTATAAACTCCCTTGATGTGGTGAGAGTGGTTGAGATAGAAGGCCTTGATCAGCAGGCAGACGGCGGCACACATGTGAAGAATCTTTCTGATATTGGCTTAATAAGATTCAATAAAATGGAGAACAAGGGTAAAAATAACAAGAGGGTTTATTTTACAGTTTCGTGAAATTCCACCGGATATTTTCCTAAAAAAGGTTTTTAGTATTAGTTCATACTGATCTTTTATGGTAGACATGAACTGGGTAAAGGAACAGCTTGATGAACTGAAGAATGCAGGAAGGTATGTACCAATAAGGGTTCTTGAGTCCTCTCAGGGAGCAGAAGTTGTCATTGAAGGACGAAAAGTTCTAAACATGTGCTCAAACAACTACCTTGGGCTTGCCGGCCACCCTGAAATCAAAAAAGCTGCCATTGATGCCATAAATACATACGGGATAGGGGCAGGGGCCGTGAGATCCATAGCAGGGACCATGGAAATTCACGTGAAGCTTGAGGAGAAAGTTGCTCAATTCAAGCACATGGATGCTGCACTTGTTTACCAGGGTGGCCTTCTTGCCAATTTGGGAACAATTCCCATACTCATTGGTAAAGAAGATGTTGTATTCAGTGAGGAACTGAACCATGCAAGCATTATTGATGGAATGAGGCTCAGTTCTGCAAAAAAATACGTGTTCAACCATATGTCGACTGAGGATCTGGATAAGAAACTCAAAGAATACCGTAAGGAAGGGAAGAGATCCCTTGTGGTGACTGATGGCGTATTCAGCATGGACGGTGACATAGCAAAGCTGAAAGAACTTTCTGAAATGAGGGAGAAGCATGATACTATGCTTTACGTTGATGATGCCCATGGCGAAGGAGTCCTTGGAAAAAATGGAAGAGGAATTATTGACCATTTCAATCTTCAGGGAAAAGTCGATGTTGAGATGGGTACATTCTCAAAGGCCATGGGTTCAATGGGAGGTTTTGTTTCAGGAAGTGCTGAACTCATTGATCTGTTGAGGCAGAAGGCAAGGCCATTTCTTTTCAGCAGCGGACTGAACCCTGCAGATGCCGCTTCAGTAATGAAGGCAATAGAGATACTTGAGAAGGATGATTCACTGATCAGGAAACTTTGGAAAAATACTGAAATACTCCAATCCGGCTTGAGAGATGCTGGTTTCAGGCTCACAAGTACAAAAACACCCATAACACCCGTAGTTACAGGAGATGAAAAGAAAACTGTTGAAATGAGCAGGATTCTTTACCAGGATGAGAAAATATTTGCTTCACCCATTGTTTTCCCAACTGTTGCAAAGGGAGTTGCAAGAATCAGGCTCATGCCTTCTGCAGTTCATTCAGAGGAACAGATGAAGATTACAGTGGAAGGATTTGAAAGAGCAGGAAAAAAACTTGGAATACTTAACTGATATTCCAGTTTTATCTGAAGTGAGCGGGAAGACCCCTTGACCTGGCAAGGGAATGTCAACCAGCCAATCGTTGCGGTTCGATGAACCCATGCCCACGGGCATGAGGGAGACCAGCAGCAAGTTCCTTCCGTCAGGGAGGAGTGGTTGAGATTTTCCAAATATTTTTTAGAAATATCATAAGCAAACTATTTTGAATTATACCACTGGAAAAATTATAAATTGAATATGCCATTACCAGATGTGAGCAAGATTATTGGAGCAATCCTGGCTGGAGGTTATGGTAAAAGGCTCAAGCCCATAACAGATGAAATTCCGAAGGTTCTTGTTGAGATCAAAGATAATTATACCATTATGGATCGTCAGTTGTGGGACTTTAAGAATGCAGGCGTGGATGAAGTGTATGTTCTTTCAGGACATCTTGGAGAAAAGATAGAAAATAGGTATGGTGAAAAGAAAAATGGGATAACTTTTCATTACATGAAGGAGGAAAAACCCATGGGGACGCTGTATTCTATAAAAAGCCTCCTTTCTGAAGTTCGGGATGATGATATAATACTCAGGAATGGAGATACTGTAACAGACATAAATTTTGATGCATTTATCAGTTTCGCAATAGAATCACAGTGCGGAATGTCAATGCTTGTGACAAAGATGAGAAGCCCATACGGTATAGTCAATCTTCTTGGCGATGTTGTTATGAACTTTACCGAAAAACCACTGCTTGATCACTATATCAATTCTGGACTGTATTACATAAAACCATCCATAAGAGACATATTCTTCAAAAATTATAACAGCAAAGATATTGAAACCACAGTCTTTCCCGAACTGGCAAAGAAAAAAGAGATAGCTGCATACAGGGAAGATGCACTCTGGATTGGTGTGGATAGTGAGAAGGAACTTGAGCAGGTGAGATCAGAATACAAGGGAAGAGATGATATGCCATATGGTTTCCACAGAACCATTTATGATCATGGGCAGTCCTCACTGGAAGAATATCTTATCAGGGCAAACAAAGAAGCAGTAATTGACAGGGGGAAGGTGATCAGATTCATTTCTGGAACAGGAAGAGCGGATTCTGAAAACAACAGGGATTATTCTCCAGGAAAAGTTATGGAAAGAAAGGATGTCGTGAAAATTCAAACCTATACAGATACCAGGCTTGAACTGCTTTCATATTAACTGCTTCCACATAACATATGCGTCAGAGCCGTCACTGTAATAATTTCTCATTATGGATGTGACAAGGAAACCGTGCTTCTGGTAAAAACTGATACCCCGGACATTGTCTGTCCTTACCTCAAGGCGTATGTTTATGATACCATATACTCCGGAAGATTCTATGAACTGCTTGATGAGTGCGGAACCTATACCAAGACTCCTGTATGGTTCGAGAACTGCAAGCATAAGAATTCTTGCATCACTCCTGCTGGTTTTTCTGCTTGTGAGAAAACCAACCACACTTTCGTTTACTTCGCTGACAAGGAATCCATCAGGCCAGTTCAGGTATATTTCTTGAAAAAGTGATTCTGAGTATTTTTCTGATAATGAGTTTTCACAGATCTCAATAACTTTCTTTAGATCTTCAGTTCTAAATCTTCTTACCAGTGGCTGGACTAATTTGCTCTGCCGTATCTTCTCCTGAGAATGTGTCCTGTTTATGGGCTTTTTTCTCTGCTTATCGCTTTTCATAATCTTCAATCATTCACTCTTTCCTGAATGCGAGCCTATGACCCGGATAACATGTCATGCTGTAGATGTTCATTATTTTTTCCAGAGACTTTTAAGAAGACTCTTAATCAAGAATTCATGCTTTGATGAAATCAATGCCACCAACATTCCTTATCACAGGATTCACAGTGAACAACACATTCAATTCCATGAAATGCCATCACATGTTATTAAGAGTATGCAACATAATTCTGACGGATTCGATGCATTCCTAATTCGGAACTTCCATAGAAAGAGTAAAGAAATCTAGTAGGGTAAAGATCAGGATTTCTCCTGACCCTTCCACATCTAACCGGACTATAGATTTTCCCGAGTCCGGCTATCCTGCATGCTTCACCTCAGGCAGCACGGAAATATTGTATTT
>JAKAWU010000033.1 GCA_021816965.1 Thermoplasmata archaeon
TTACTGTACAACTACTTCTCCCATCATCCATCCGGGTGTTGCCATGGCCCCACCCCATCCGCTGGGTCCTGTTCCACAGTCAACCTGGCACTGCCACTGGAATACTCCACTGTTGCCAGTATGGAATGTGGCCTCAGTTATGGACTGGGATGGTACAAGTATGTTGAGATTCATGCCTGGTACTGTGAATGTATGTGCAAGGTTTGCTGAAGGAACTGTGCTTACCCACTGGCCCTCACTGTTGGAAGTGATGTTCACAGCAGAATCATTCATGATGAATTCTGTTCCATTTGTTGTCCCCATGACATTAGCATATGTTGAAGGAACATTTCCGGGGCCTGAATCATAGTTGACAATAGTGAGATGTATGAGCATGTTGGAGGGCAGATATATCTGTGCAGATGATGTCAGCTGTCCGTTCTCAAGCACGAAATAGGCTGGCTGGTTATGGTTTGCTGATGTGAAATAATTGTTTGTAGTAATTACGAGTGTGATGTTGTATGAATTTGCAGAGGATGTTGCATTCTGAGCTGGTGCATGTGAAGCTGATCCGGTCAAGTACATCCCTGCACCAAATACAACTATTATTCCAATGATTGTTGTGTAAAATATGGTTTCGAGTTTTTCCATCTAATTCACCTAATAAGAACATTTAATGACAATATTTTAGAGATATACCTTATATGTTAAGCGTTTGGGTTTCATTGCCATTTTAGAAAAGACAATAAGCATCCATTTCATTTTCATTCATGCAAGAAAAAAAAGGATTCAATACAAAAGCAGTATCTGAAGGTGAACTCAAGGATAAACGATTTGGAAATGTCACAACACCTATTTTTGAAACAGCCACATTCCTCTACCCGAACTTCACTCAAGACAGGTACAGTGATGAGAAAACTAATGATTCCTTCATTTATTCCAGATGGGGAAATCCCACTGTAAATGCGCTTGAGAAGAAGTATGCATCACTTGAGGATGTTAAGCATGGGCTGTCATTCTCAACAGGCATGGCAGCAATCACTTCCCTGCTTCTTTCAATTGGTAAAATGGAAAAAAAGGCACTTTCCATATTCGATCTGTACGGCCAGACGCTTTCATTCTTCAAGAACAAATACACTGCCATGACTGGAAATAAAATTGACATCATATCAGTAGATCAGATGAATTCAGGAGATTTCAACCCTTCAGAATATTCAATGATATATCTGGAGAGCATAACGAACCCATCCATGAAGGTTCTTGACCTTGTGGAACTTGGAAAAATATGCAGGGAGAATCATATAACACTCATAACAGATGCAACGTTTGCATCTCCATACAACCAGAATCCTGCTAAACTTGGCTCTGATTTTGTTGTTCACAGCGGAACAAAATATCTCAACGGCCATTCAGATACCATGTCAGGATTCATCGGATCGGATCATGATCTCATGAAAACATTTGACATGAGGAAGAATCTTGGTGGTTCACTGGATGCATTCCAGGCTTTCCTCATACAGAGGGGTTTGAAAACACTCGGGTTGAGAATGGAGAGGCATAATAAGAACACGATTCAGATTGCCGAGTTCCTGAAAGAACACAGCAAGGTTATTGATGTTATGTACCCCGGACTCACAGATAATAAATATCATTCCATTGGGAAGAAGAATCTCATGGGATTTGGAGGCATGCTTTCATTCAGGGTGAAGGGGGGTTTGGAAGGAGCAAGAAAATTCCTTTTCTCGCTTGAATATATTGCACCAGCACCAAGCCTCGGTGGAGTAGAATCCCTTGCAACTCTACCAGTGGATACTTCCCATGCTTCAGCTTCAATGGAAGACAGGAAGAGTATAGGAGTCACCGAGGATATGGTGAGATTTTCCACAGGAATTGAGGATCCTGAAGATCTCATTGAAGATATTGGAAAAGCGCTGTCACAGATATCGTGATGATGCCTGTACACAATACCCAATATAAACAAAATTTTCTTATTTTTTCCATAATTATTTAATAAGTTGTTTCCTATCGGAAGACATGGAACAGGACATTTCTGATAAAGGCCATAATTCCATGTCAGACTTTCTGATAACATATATAATTATGAAATATCAGATCAAGTTCTATCTCAAGACAAGAAGATTCATTGCGATGTTTGCTATAATCATGCTCATCACCTCCCTGACTGTAATTCTGGACTTTTACACCGGTATCAGCAATATACAGTTAACCGACCCGACAAGCTCAAATTTCATTATATCAGGATTGGGGGGAGTTGTAATTTCCTGTGGTATTGTTTCTGCTTTCTTCGGCGGAGATGCAACAAGCATTGAGACTGGAACAAATTCTGGTTACTATATAATGGTTCAGCCAGTAAGAAAAATATCAATCCTTTCCGGAAGATTTCTTGCTGCTTTCCTCATGGGATTCATGCTGATACTGATTGAGTATGCTGGTGTTGCCGCCATGAGCCAGTACATATATGGAACGATTGAGTGGAGAATAATATATTCCATAGGGGAAATGGCACTCCTTGTCATAGCATTCACTGCACTTGCTTTTTTCTTCAGTTCGCTGTTCAAAAGCCCCCTCATAGGTATACTTGTATCCGTCATCATGTTCCTCGTGTTTTTCTCAATTCTTGATTCAATACTTGCCCTCACAAGCATTGAGCCATGGTTCAGCTTATATTACGGTGGGCAGGTTGTGACAGAAATCATTTCTTCCGCACCTGTGGTTCATTCGACAACAAATTCCTTTGCAAAAGGAAAATTTACGATCACCATCTATAATCCATACATCTGGGAGGGTAATCTCATAATGATTGGATATGCGGTTGTATCCATAGTACTCTCATATATCATATTCTTGAAGAAGGAGGTGAGGCCCCAATGAATTTTGAGAAGAAGATTGAGGTCAGAAACGCAACAAAAATGTATGGAAAATTTGTTGCTGTGGATGATGCATCCTTCACCTTGGAGGGAAACGGTGCCACTGCATACCTTGGACCAAACGGTGCAGGAAAAACAACCAGTTTCAAGATGATGACCGGTCTGATAAATCCCACCAGGGGGAGTATACTCATAGGAGGATATGACATTCAAAAACACAGGAAAGCGGCGCTTTCCGGAATAGGTGCCCTTATTGAAACCCCTGAACCTTATGCTTCACTTTCCGTAAAGGAATCCATAATGTTTATTGGAGAGCTGAAGGGAATAAACCAAAGGGATGTGGAGGAACACATCGAAACATTCGGAAAAAGAGTCCAGATTCCAGACATTGATAGCAAGGTAGGAAATCTTTCAAGAGGGCAGAGGGCCAGAGTTGTCTTCACATCTGCATTCCTTGGGGATCCAGGCATAATATTTCTGGATGAACCAACAAATGGAATGGATCCAGCTGAGAGGATAATTGTGAGGGATATCATACTTGAATGGAAAAAGGATCATCTCATATTCATGAGTTCCCATCTTCTGCAGGAAGTCACCGAGACATGCGACGATATCATATTCATAAACAGGGGGAAAATAACTCTCAACGAGAAAACATCGGAAGTGGAGAGAAGATACAAGTCCAAGAGCGTGAGGGTTGAATTTTCCAATGAGGTCAGTATGGATAAACTGAAATCTGCAGTTGGAAAGATTTCCACTGATGTGCAAAAAGACAGCCCAAAACTTTTCAGGATAGGTTTTGATGGTGCTGTAGAAAAAAGGGTATCACTCCTGAAATTGTGCCAGAGTGTTGCAGACGTGGTTGCATTCCAGGATTATGGTTCTTCACTTGAGGAGGCATTTGTGTCTCTCATAAAAAATGAATGAGAGAATCAATTAAATTTGTATTCAGGACTCCTTTTCTGTACAAATGCAGAGATGCCTTCCATGAAGTCATGCGAAGTGTATATGGTACCCATGGCGATGGATTCCATTTCAAGTCCCACGTCCATGGGCACCTCAGATCCCTTATTTATGAGTCTTTTGCTCAGGGCTGCGGCCACAGGTGAGACTGTTCTCGCAAGTTCGGCTGCAAACTCCATGGTCTTCTCCTTTATCTGGGAATCATCGTACGTCCTGTAGACAATGCCATATTCAAATGCCTTGCTTCCAGTGAATTTTTCTCCTGTGAGAATCAGGGAAGTGGCCCTTGACATTCCAACGAGTTTCGAGAGCCTCTGACTTCCGCTCCATCCCGGGAGTAGCCCAAGAGTGACCTCAGGAAAACCCACCAGGCATTCAGGAGTTGATATTCTTATGTCACAGTTCAGGGAAAGTTCAAAACCTCCCCCAAGGGCATATTTCCTCATCTCTGCAATAACGATTTTTGGCATTTCGGATAGAAGCCTGAAAACTCTCTCTCCCTTTCTGGAATGTTCCATAAAGTCAAACGCATCCGGTATATACTGGGTCAGTTCTGCGCCTGCTGAGAAAACATTTCCACTTCCTGCTACAACGACTACCCTTATTTCCCTGTCATTCCATACCTCTTCCACAGCGTTTTTCAATGCATCCAGAACTTTTGAATTCAGGAGATTGTTCTTTCCGTTGTTCAGTTCAAACCTTGCCACATGGCCCTCTCTCACAATGTTCAACAGACTGTCCTCTGAATGTGTTTCTTTGGATGGAGCCTGCTTCTGTTTCGGTTTTCCCTTTATGACTTCCTTGAGTTTTCCCTCTTCAATGCTTTTTGCAGGCTTGAAAACATTGATTCCAAACCTGGAATGTATCTGTTCGAGCCTTTCTTTAACTTCCCTGTTCGTGAGATTCTCAGCCACAGATATGGGGCCAAAGGGCCTGTTCATTCCTAGGCAGAAACCTTTCTCTATGTCTGCAGGATCTGCAACGTTGTCCTCTATGAGCCTTACAGCCTCATTGATTTCCAGTGCGAAGATGTCCATTATCTCCACTGCAGTGGATGGTTCTGCTTTGGGAATCTTTGCCTTCCCATTCTCCCACTGATAAAAGCCATGCCCGGTCTTCAATCCCAGTTTTTTCTCGTCGATCATTTTCCCTATGAGCTTTGCCTTCCCGTAATCAGGATCTATCTCCCTTGCGTAATATTCCAGGGAATGGTATACTGTATCTACTCCAACATAATCCATAAGCTCGTATGGGCCCATTGGGAGTCCCTGGCTCTTTGCAAATGCATCCACAGCCTCGGGCCTGTCCATCTTTCTGTCCACGATCAGGGCAAAGAACAGTGATTCAGGTGCGCTGATCCTGTTCACAACGAATCCTGCAGTGTCTCTGTTGACCTTTATGGCAGTTTTTCCAAGTTTCTTCGAGAAATCATACACGTACTGAAATGCGGATTCCGCTGTTTTCTCCCCCTTTATTACTTCTATTAGTTTCATAAGAACAGGCGGGTTGAAGAAGTGCATTCCTACAAGTCTTTCCGGATTTTTCAATGATTCTGCTATCTCAGTTATCCTGATGTTTGATGTGTTTGTAGCAAGGATGCAGGTTGGTGATGCTGTTTTTTCTATCCTTGAGAACACATCCTTTTTCAGATCAAGAATTTCAGGTACTGCCTCTATGGCTATATCAGAATCCTTCAGTGCTTCATCCAGTGAGCCCGTGAAATTTATCCTTCCCATTATGGAATTTACATCCTCTTCCTTTATCTTCCCGGACTTGAGCATTCTTGCAAGGCTGTTTCTTATGGATGATGCTCCTTTCTGGAGGGCCTCCGGAAATGAGTCATAAACTGATACCGGGATTCCTGCCTGAGCTATCACCTGTGCTATTCCGCTTCCCATTATTCCTGAACCTACAACTGTCGCTTTTCTTGTTTCCACTCTCATCACTTCCTGAAATTCTTCACGAGTCCTGTTATTTTCATTGCGCTCATCATATCCCCTGAAATCTTGATCTTGCCAGTCATGTATGCCATTACAGGATCTATTCCGCCATTGAAGAGACCTGTGAGTGTTTCTTCTGTCGCACTTATGGTCACAGTTGCTTCGGGAACTTCTCCCTTCACTACAGTCACTACATTATCCTTTATGCTGATACAGAATGGTTCTCCATTTCCAGGCTTAAACTGGAATGACTTATTCATGCCAGCAATCTCTTTCTTCACGGCTTCGTCATTGCCATGCTTCTGGATCATTTCCCTTAAAATATCTTCTGACGCCATGATCATGAAGTGCGGTTTATATTATATTTTTATTGATTTTCGCTGATACTTTTGTATTTAAAAAAAATAATTATGATGTTTTGTTATATCCAATATTAACTCAGAGCGAGTCTACGATGTAAGTCGCGAAGGTTTCTTCCGGAAGGCTGCCCACATGCATGGTCTCGCCGTTTAAGGTTATGTGTGGTACCTGCATAACACCTGCTTCATCTGCTTCTTCGCTGAAATCCATAGCTCCCACCATGCTTCCTGTGATATTGCTGTTGATCATAGCGAACCTGTGGGCAGATTTCACCATCGCAGGGCAGAACTGGCAATGTGGAGTTGTATATACCCTGATTTCTGCTGGAGTCTTTATTGACTGTATCTTATCAATGACAGTCTGGCTGAGATTTACCTTGCCTGTGGAGAATGCTTCAAGATCATCCATTAAAACAAGGAATTCATGACCTGAGGGGATGCCATAATACCTGACATTTCCTTCTTTGAAATGATCCGAGAAAAGCATAATGACGGGGCCCTTTGTGATGCTGTATTTTTTCGCTTCACTGTCTCCAGTGTGAAATATATTGATCTTCATCCTGCTGTCCATGGATGTTAATTCCTCCATCAGGGCAAGAGCATCTGAACAGGTACTGCACTGTTCACTGTCAAGAAAAATTTTGATTGTGACCGGATCCTTCAGGGTCCTGCCAAACCTCTCCCTGATCTTTTTTACGTCATCCTCTTTGAACCATATCATGATTCTATATTTTCAATCGGTATTAAAATTTGAACATTTTCTGGTAAAAATCACTCTATTTTAATCAATAAAGTGTATATGTGCCCTGGACTTTTCTTCTGGGCAATAATACCTCTAGCGATATTCCCGTTGCTAGCAGCCTCTCTTGCACCATCAAATCCCTGAAGTTATCAGATTTTTATTTTTCTGCATTATTTTACAGTCATTTCTGCTGTTAGTTTAATTTTCCAGATAAATTCAGCATTGATATAATTTGATGTTAGGTTTGTGCGACTTAATTCTTGATTGAAGAGAAAATGGAAAAGGCAACTACATTCATTTCACTGCTCAGGAATCTCATTGAACATTCTAATCATAATAAGGGAGCATTCCATTAGACTTTGACTTAAATTTCGGTGTTATCCTTTTCACAGACCCCTTTGCCTGAATTTGGTGCGTCTATTTAACAATTGAATCGAGTATAAACCTCGCATTAATGCTATTATAGACATCTCCTAATATCCAAATAATTATTTTTCACCGTTATATCAAAGCCCCTCAATAATGATTTAGCGTAAATAATTTTAATTCTTGTCTATGGGCACTGATATCGTAAGGAACCATTTTCCCCTAGTGGCAGAACGTACATCATAATTGTGTCCCTGTATCCATTCATCTAAAGTTTCAACGTTTTTTCTTGATAGGGCATGAATATAGAGAACTTCAGAAATTTGATAGAAACCGTATTTTTTTGATTCCCCAATCTTTCTGTTAACTTCGATATCTATATCTCTTACTGACATGCCATAATTTACAAATACAGCCAATAGTCCATTTTTAATTATCATCTCATAAATGTTGTTAAATATTTCATTAGTTTCTTCTTTTCTCATAGAGCTCTTATCTATCTCTTCATACAATGGTTTTATGAAATTCTCAAAATATTCAGATGAACATAAATTAGCTATGTTCTTACCCCTATCTCCAAACTTTTTAATTACGTCTCTTTTAACCTGAAATATGTTTTCATTATCCCTGAAAAGAGCTCGCATGAATAAAGAGACTTTCAAAGCCTCAAAGTCTTCCTTTGGGATTTTATCCTTGAAGAAACTTAGCATTGCTTTGTCTGGATTATTTTTTTCGTAGTTGTCAAAACGCTTAGAATAGTTCTCCAAATGGTTTGTAAGAATCTCACCTTCCTCTTGGAAGTACTTTGCGACGATTCTATCAAATTCAATCTTTTGCTCTTTTTCAAGCGAGTTAACATTAACGGTGATCTTCTTGCCACTTTGATCTATGTTAATGGCTTCTCTACCTGTAGTGTTAATAATATTAATCTCAGGAGAATTTATTTTTATACTTATATGAAAAATATTTTCTATAAAAGATTTTAAGGAATCAAACCACGACATACTATTCCTTTTTACTTTTGAGTTTGATTAGTGATACTACGTTATCCTCAATAAAAATTTCTGAACCTTTCTTAATTCCACCAAAATCTTCTACTGTCAGCGGATTGCCTTCAAAGGACATGACTTCCTCATTGGAATCTAGTTCAAGCACATTTCCATTAACTATTTTCTTGTTGAAGAGACTGAGAATGTACTCTCTAGCACTTTCATCAAAAGACATTCTTGGATTATTATTTTCCATCTTCCCACCTTATTTTGGTATTATATACTGATATTTATTTGTTAATTTTTTCTGCAATGTTTCCAATGATCTTTAACGATGTTAATTTAATTGACAGTATCAACAATGCTATAACAATTACTTCTATTAAAATTTGTGGGTCTTCGCGGCTATGGGCACTATTCTATTACCTACCCATATTGAAGAGATTATGCCAAACGCAGTTGCAGAATGGAGCGTTATCTATTCTGTCATCCCTCTTCTGTGTCCCACATTCCACCAAAGCATTTTCCTGTCTGCTGCAAATCCCGATTCAGAATTGCTTCTCTGATGTTACTGTTCCAGATATGAATGGTATTCCCAACAAATTTCCGCACTGTGTCTTTACATTTCTTTGATCTGTTCAGTGAAGCGTATTTTTTGGAATTACGAATACTTTCGTATTTCCCAGCTTATCCATGTATGAATGTGATGAATAATACTGGATTACAGACGTATTGAGTCCTTCTCCATCCCCAGAGTTGAAAGAAGAACCATTGGCCCTGTCATATGCTTCCCTTTCAGATTCCATGGATGATCCCGATCTATACATCCTGGATTCCAGGTCCATTATTGCGAATGAATATGCAAACAGACTCTTCTTATGGATTTTAGATTCTTTTGCATCTTTACCGTGATCAGAATTTTCTTTTGCCATTACCTCCAGTTTCTTTGCATGTGATTCGTAGTTCTTCTTTATGGTTAAAGAATAACCGGTACCAATTGCCTGTTGCATCTGATTTCGTTATACCATTCCTTTTCATCACGATATAACATGAAGGTTGTGTACCGCAATTATGGCCCCTTCACCAGGGTAATGATCTTTCCAATGCTTTGTGTAATATATCTATGCAGGACTTCATGAAGAATATTGCAAACATATTTTTGAAATATTCTGTTTGATTCATCCACAATCTGCTTTATAAGAAGAAGCTTGACTCTTTGCTCCAGTGATAATGAATGTTGGATGGCCCCGGCCAATACTGGCTATTGGAAACGTACAGCGCAGATCGCAAACATAAATTTCACCGACCTATATAGGACATAACTCCTTCATTCAATGGAATCTGACAATGTTATTTGTTGCATCTATTCGATATTGATCTTATTTGGTAACATACCTTGATCATATTTGAAAATATTTATTTGCCTGCTTGCACATTACCATCTATGAAAGTTAGTTCAACCATAGGCACTCTTAAGGAGATCATAGATATAGTCAACTCCATCACGGGAGAAGCCAAGTTTGAATTTGAGCCGGACGGCATACATGTGAGGGCCATAGACAGCGCAAGAGTTGCAATGGCAGATCTTTTTGTTTCGAGTTCAGTTTTTGAAAGCTATGAAGTGAGTGAAAAAACAGACATCCCACTGGAGATTGAAAGGGTTAAGAATGTACTGAAACTTGGTGGAAACAGTGAACCCATCAGCATAACGAGTGCTCCTGGAAAACTTAAATTCACCATGGGGAACCTGAGCAAAAGCATAGCATTGCTGGAATACGGAAACATGACCGCTCCAAAACTCCCAGCAGTGAACCCTGAGAATTATGTTGTTGTCAACAAGGCTGAAATCGAGAAAGGATTGAGGGCCACAACCGATGTGAGGGATTCTGTAAAGCTTTCCATAGAGGATTCAAGATTTGTTATCTCATCCAGAACAGATTCTGAAGATGCCGAACTGATTCTTGAGAGGGAAAACTGTGTGGAGCTTGTGTCAAGAGGAGGTTCAAAGAGCAGTTACCCTTCCGATTACCTCATGAAAATCATAAAATCCACAGGCTCTGCAGATAGGCTTAAGCTTGCATTCAACAACGACTACCCACTCATAATAGAACCCGAATACATTGAAAAGTCTGGAGAAAAAAAGGTCAAGTTCTTCCTTGCTCCAAGAATGGAATGATTTCAGGAAGAGGTGTGTCCCTCTTTCTTGACATTTATCATATTCCTGATTAACAACCTAAATCTATGTACAAATTCACACTGTATCAACCAAGAACATAATACTGAGTGAAACAGCTGAAAAGAAATCTTCTATAAGGATTGATCTAGCTCTTGAACTTTTTTATCCTGAAGGTATTAACTTTGAAAATGGATCAGATGTGATAGAACACTATCCTTTTGCCAACTGGCTATGGCATTCCTCCTTCAGGGTGAGCGGAAATCTAAGAAAAACTGACGGTTCATGGGAATCCTCGAAGGTTCCCGGATATGAGAAAGAAAGAAGTGAAATGAACACACGGGCGCGAGGGGATTTGAACCCCTGATCTACAGCTTAGGAGGCTGTTGCCATATCCAAGCTTGGCCACGCGCCCATGCTACCCAAAATGTGAAATGGTATATTTCATTATCTGAACATTTTAGAATTGTGTGCAAAACACACCCCTTTCAGGATATGATTAAAGCCATATCCCTGATTCGACTATAGTTTCATGACTGGAATGCTGAAAATCAGGAAGATAATAACGGGCCCCCTCATGACAAATACAATAATACTTTCCAGCAGGGGTAGCTGTGTTGTGGTTGATCCTGGAGGAGAACAGAAGAAGATCATTGACGATATTGAAATGAATGGGCTCAATCCCAAGGCAGTGATTGCAACCCATGGGCATTTCGATCATGTTCTGGGGGCCTCGCAGCTTCAGGAAAAATACAAAATCCCACTCATAATCCATGAGAGGGATATTGACATGATGAAGAATTCAGGAACTATGATGAATTCTTTTGGAATTGCTGAAAGTTTCACACCCCCATCAAAAATAGAAACATTCACTGGAAATATGGATATTGCAATAGGAGATCATGAAATCACGCTTAATGAGACTCCCGGCCATACAGATGGGAGCATTTGCGTAATAGGAGAAGGATTCATCCTCACTGGAGACACTCTTTTCAGGCTTTCTGTTGGAAGAGTAGATATAGGGGGAAATCAGGATGATCTTGTGAAAAGCCTGAAATTTCTGCTTTCATTCCCTGAATCTACAAAAATCTATCCGGGGCACGGGGAAATGAGTGATCTCAGATTTGAGATACTGAACAATGTTTTTGCAAAAAATGTTTTGTCGAAAAACTCCCTTTACTGATTAAGGGAGTTCCCTGAGATACCATATCCTTTCCTCTATGCCAAGTCTCCTGTTTGCAATGAGAGAGTGAAAGAAAAGCAGTGATGAGAGCCTGTTTATATACTGCTCTATGACTGGTTCCACGGGAAATTCATCCTTCGCCTTTACAAGATCTCTCTCAAGCCTCCTGCAGACAGTTCTTGCCATGTGAAGGCTGGTGGATTCAACGCTTCCTCCCGGAACAACAAACAGTTTGATCTTTCCATATTCCTTCCTGTAAATATCAATTCTCTCCTCAAGCCACCTGACTCTCTCATCCTTTATGGTTCTTCTTTTTCCCTGTGCAGTGATGTGTTCACCACATGTGAAAAGATCCTCCTGGACTGCCATAAGATCATTCCTGATATCATCCCATTTTGCATTCACAAGTGCAAAACCAATAAATGAGTTCAGTTCGTCAATATCTCCTTCTGCATCAATAATGTGTGAACCCTTGGTTACCCTTACACCAGTTCCGGTGTCGGTTTCACCTTTATCTCCACGCCTGGTGTACATATCCTGACAGATACAGAAAACTATTAAATTTTGCTCAAATTTATCAGAAGTGAAGCTCTCAGAATAATATCTGGTGAAAATCATAGATTTAAAAATAAGACCATTCTAGATTCCCAATGCGGAATCTTTTTTAATGTCGAAAATATGAGATCAATCATGTGGCCATTTGGAAAAAAGAAAACACCAGAAGCACCAGTAAAAGAAGTACCTCCTCAGCCTGCACAGAAGCCTAAAGCGAGCAATACGACTCCTCCCAGCGAAAACAAAACCACAAACACACAGGAAACATCTGCCGCAAGCACAAAACCGAAGAGCACCAAATCCTCAAGTTCAACCAGTGGAAACGAAACAAAGAAAACCGGATCTTCTTCGAAAAGTACAAAATCGACCAAGAAGTAGGCATCGCCTACTCACTTTTTTTCAATTAAATTTTCAGTTTGTATAAAATGTGAGCGAAAATTCCATAGGAAACTTTTGGCAGTTAACACTCAGTTAAAAATTTCAAAAAAGGTTGGTTTGGAAAAAAAGGGTTAAATGTATCCTGTTTTGCTCTTATAGATGGATTCCGCAAGAATTCTCCTGTCCACATCTGTCCTGAACATCACTGCATTCAGTGCGACGGAATCCCTGTAGAATTTCTCCACACCAAAGTCCTCAAGATATCCGTATCCTCCATGGTATTGCAGAGCGTATTTTGTGGCCTTTCTTGAGAAATCTGCAGCTCTGGTCTTGAGCATCATTCCTTTCTCACGGTCTCCGTCCTCGGAGAAAAGATAGAATTTCATCATCTCAAGATCACTCTTAAGTTCTGAAAGCCTGAAAGCAACAGGGCTGTAATCCTTCAAAGGGAAGTTGAATGTCTTCCTGACCTTCGTATATTCCACAGCCTTCTCTATGGCACCTTGAGAGAGACCAAGAAAGATTGCTGCCTGTTCCCATGATGACTCCACAAAAATCTTTTCTATGTCCTCCTTCCTTCCTATTTCCTCAGTTTTTTCTGTACTGAATGACTTGATTCCAATTCCAAGGCCCCTAAGCCCAAGGCTCTTCCTTCCAGATTCTTCAAAGGTTCCTTTCAGTAGAACAATGGATCCATCGTTTCCTGCTGAGATCATTAATCTGGATGGGAATATGGCGGTCTCCTGGAATGTAGTCTTGATCCCAACGCCTTCAAGTATGTTTCCTGCAGACAGTCCCACTCTCTCTTTTCCTGATATGATATCTGCAGCAAGTTCCTTCTTTCCTGATTTCAGCAACAGTGGCAGTATAATGGAATTGTTCATGTACACATAATACGCCACTGATGGCGAGTATTCTGCGATCTGGAAGAGTATTGCATCATAGCTTGCCCTGTCGAGATCTGCCCCGCCACTGGATGAGGGAAGGTTCGCACCTATGAATCCCTGTTCCCTCAGGGCAGTGAATATTTTGTCTGGAATTCTGGTTCTCTCTATGTTCAGTGCTATATCCTTAATGTTCTGCTCGCAGAACTGTTTAACATTATCCAGGAGCATCTGTACCTGATCATTCATTGCCATCACCTTTCAGTATCATTCTTGATATGACTATTTTCTCAACCTCACTTGTGCCTTCCCATATTTCCATGATCTTGGAATCTCTGAAGAATCTCTCCAGTTTTGTGGATAATCCAGTCATTCCGGTTATCTCCATAGCTGTCTCCGCGCAGAATGCTGCAGTCTCTGATGCATATCCTTTGGCCATGCTTGTTATGGTGGGGTTCGGCTTGTAATTGAACAGGTATGATGCAGCCTTGTACATGAGAAGCCTCGCAGCCTCTGTTCTAGTTGCCATCTCCGAGAGCTTGAACTTCAATTCTTCACTTACTGAAATGCCATTCTTCTCCTGCTCCATCAGGAATTCGGTTGCCATGTCAAGAGCCCCCTGAGCTATTCCCAGAGACTGTGCTGCCACAAACACTCTTGATATATTGAAGAATTCCATCACATAATAGAATCCCTTTCCCTCCTCTCCGACCAGGTTCTCCTCTGGAATCTCAACATTGTTGAATACGAGTTCTGCAGTGTTGGTTGCCCTCACACCGAGTTTTCCCTTGAGCTGTGATGATGAAAAGCCCTTGAATACACTCTCTACTACAAGAACGCTGAGTCCCCTGTGTCTCTTGGATGGTGGGTTGGGATCGGCTGTTCGCACAAGTGTGACAAAGAAATCTGCTATGGATCCGTTGGTGATGAACATTTTTGAACCGTTCAGGATGTATTTGTTTCCTTCCTTCTTTGCATTTGTCTTCAGCCCCGCTACATCACTTCCTCCACCGGGCTCAGTTACTCCCAGACCCATTATCTTCTGGCCTGCAGCAACCTTCGATAGATATTTCTCCTTCAGATAATCGCTTCCATGGAGAAGGAGTATCTCTGCACCAAAATAAGGAACAGTAGCTGAAATCCCAAGACCGGGATCTACCCTGCACATTTCCTCAATGCCAAGCATGGTCTTCCATGGGTTGGTGAAATCAATTATTCCATTCTTCAGGGCTTTCAGCCTCAGATCATCAGGATATTTCTCCTCAAGGTCATGCTTCTGGGCAATGTCCTCTCTGAATTCTTTAATGGCGAATTCTCTGACTTTCTTCCTGTAATCCTCAAGTTCAGGGGAAAGATCAAAATCCATTCATTCAGCCTCCAGCACCACTGAATAACCCTGCCCTCCTCCAACGCAGAGTGTTGCAACGCCGTATTTCTTTCCCTTCTGCCTCAGAAGCCTTGCAAGTGTGCCCAGTATTCTTGAACCGGTTGCCCCAAGCGGGTGGCCTATAGATATGCCTCCACCCATTATGTTGATCTTCTCCCGTGGTATATTGAAAGCTTTCATTGCATTGAGGGCCACCACTGCAAAGGCTTCGTTCACTTCCCAGATATCGATGTCGTCTGCCTCGAGTCCTGCCCTTTTCAGCGCCTTCTCTGTGGCTGGAACCGGTCCAAGACCCATTATACTTGGATCAACACCTGCAACCGCAAAGCTTCTTATTTTTGCCATGGGCTTAAGTCCGTAGCTTTTCAGGGCATTGTCACCCATTATGAGTGAGAAAGATGCTCCTGCATTGAGAGGTGATGAGTTTCCTGCTGTTATGAGACCATTTTCCTTGTAGACGGGCTTGAGTTTCTGCATTTCTTCAAAGGTTGCTTCCTTCCTCACTGACTGATCCCTGTCCACAACCATGGTGGAACCTTCATATTCAACTTCCATTGGGAGGATTTCATCCCTGAAATAACCCTCATCATAAGCTTTAGCAGCCCTGATATGGCTTTCATAGGAATACCTGTCCATTTCTTCCCTGCTTATACCCGTAAGTTCCGCCAGTTTTTCTGCTGTAGCAATGACATTGTATGCTATGCTCATCTGGTACTTTGCATACTCAGGTCTCACAAGAAGCCTCATGTTTGGCTTTACATGGGGATTGTTTCCCAGAGGAACATGTGTCATGTGATCCATTCCTCCTGCCATCACTATATCAGTCTGCCCCGTCATGATCTCCATTGCTCCTATGGTTATGGCATTCAGGGAAGATGAACATGCCCTGTCAAGAGACATGCTTGGAACACTGAACGGAAGATTTGCAAGGAATGCCTGGTGCCTTCCTCCATATGTCCAGTTCTCGTCTGCCTGCAGTGCTGAACCTGTTATGACATCTCCAATGTCCTCAGGCTTTATTCCTGTCCTTTTTATTATATCCTTTATAACCATTCCGGATGCTTCATCCATTCTGAGGGAATTATAAACATCTCTTTCAGGCTGGTTTGGTCTTGATCTTGAGAAAGCTGTCCTTCTCATATCCACAATGTGAACGTCTTGCACCAATATTTCACCAGCATGTAATACGGTGCATGCTTATATAAATTTTCGATATCGACATACGAAATCGACATATTATTATCCAAAGACCTTATACAGGGCATGTAGCAAATATTTAGATTAATGTTTGCATGCAGATTGGAGGTATCAGATTGGCGCTTAACATAATTGTCCTCATAAAACAGATAATAGACATAGACCAGATAAGAACCGATCCAAATACGGGTGAGCCTGTTATCCAGGGTATTCCCTTCAGGGTTGAGAATCTCAGCAAGAATGCCATTGAGGCTGCAGTCCAGTTGAAAGAGAAAAATGGCGGGAAGGTCACTGGAATTATATTTGGAACTGACAAGGCCAACGCTGCAATAAAGGAAGCATATGCGATGGGCGTTGATGATGGAATTATAATTACAGGTTATGCAGGAAATAACCCGCCCCTTACAGCACATGTCATTTCTGAAAAAATAAAATCCATACCAGATTACAATGTGATAATTCTTGGGAATCAGTCGGCAGATTCATATACTGGTGTCCTGCCCGGATTGATCGCAGGAAAACTTTCCATCCCTATTCTTGGAAATGCCGTCAGCATAGAGGCTGAAGAAGGTAAAATAAAGATAAAGAGGGCCCTCGAGGATAAGGATCAGATGATTTCTGCCCCGACTCCATGCGTTGTCTCAGTCACACAGGAAATAAACCAGCCGAGGCTTCCACCTGTTCTTCAGATCATGGCTGCAGGAAGAAAACCAATCAAGACAGAGCAGCCTTCCCTTGTTGACATCCAGGCTGGAAAGGTTATCAGCAACCTTGCTCCAAAGAGCGAGAGAAAGAGGCTGATTTTCGAGGATGCGGCAAAGGGCAGTGAAGAGGTTGCAAAAGCCATAAGGAGTGAGATCAAATGAAATTTCTTGTTTTTTCCGATATTGGAAAGAATGTGGCAGAGATAGCCGCAAAACTCAGGGAACTTGGTGAGGTGCACAGCTTCACCATGAAGAACCAGAGAGAAACAGCCCTGAAATCAGGATCAAAAAAGCTTGTTCTTCTTGAAGGAACACCCTTTTCGGGAAATGTTTCAGGAGCATTGATGGGTTCCGGCATTTCTGAATATGATTATGTGTTCATATCATCCACGCCACTTGGAAGGGAGGTTGCGGGCCTCATTTCTGCAAACACAGGAAATACCATAGCTTCTGAAGTTTTTGACTTTTCCATTGATAATGGCAAAATCAAGACAAAGAGATTCTTCTTCGGTGGAAAGACCATAATGGAGGAGGAGAACTTCTCAAAGATCATCACCGTGACACCAGGTTCCTTTGAACCATCGGAATCCGCTGAGAATGCTCATGAAGAAACACTTGCCCTTTCAGATTCAACGGAAAAACTCCTGGAGGAAAAGGACAGAGAGAATGGAGGGACAAATATAGAAGCTGCAGGAATCATTGTTTCTGTTGGCAGGGGAGTTGGATCTAAGGAGGCAATTGAAAAGATCATGCCGCTTGTTTCTGCCACAAGAGGGGAACTGGCAGGATCAAGGCCAGTCTGCCTTGACTATAGATGGCTCTCCGAGGAAAGACAGGTGGGCCTTTCAGGAAAGAAGGTAAAGCCAAGAGTTTACATAGCACTGGGAATCTCGGGCCAGATACAACATATCGCTGGAATGAGGGGCTCAAAGATCGTGGTGGCTGTGAACAAGGATAAGGATGCACCCATATTCCAGGAATGCGACTACGGCATAGTTGGAGATCTTTTCCAGATTGTTCCGAAGATAGTGGAAAACCTGAAAAAATAATTTTCATAAAATTATCCTATTTTTCTCCTGTCTCTGAAACCCAATAGAATATAATATTTTGAAATTCACAGTGGAACGTAAGGGCGTGTCGGAAGGATCGTCCACCTCCATGCAAAGCTGATATTCAACTGGTTTCCTGTTACGTAA